>CAYYOX010000406.1:0-6595 GCA_964473065.1 uncultured Planctomycetaceae bacterium
CGCCTGATCCCGTTGGCCGCCTACTGTGACAAAGAGTATGGAGTCGGCGGCTATTACGTCGGCGTGCCGGTGGTTTTGGGGCATGGCGGCGTGCAACGCATTATCGAACTGGAACTGACCGACAGCGAGCAGGCGGCTTTCCAGAAAAGTGTCGACGCCGTGAAGGATCTGGTCGAGCAAATGGCCCGCCTGACGGCCGAGTGAAAAACTTGCTCAACAGAACACTGCTCAACAGAGCAATAGGGCCCAATGGTTTCCACTAACCGCCTATTGACGTCCCTTGGCCGTCGCAGGTACGCGATCCTGTTGGGGAGTCTGCTGGGCGTTTCGGTCTTGCACCCGCTGATCTACGGGAAAACGATCGGCCAGGGGACGTACGATTCGTTGTTCTCCGTGCTGCTGATCGCGGCCATTTTCGCGGTGGGACAGAAACGTCGGCCCCTGGTTCTGGCCCTGTCGTTCGGTCTGCCCTCGCTGGTTCTCACGTGGTTGATCTATGCGATCGCCGGCTCCGCAGTCACCGGCTACGATCCATGGATCATCGGGCGGTATGCGGTACACATGAGTTTCTTTGCCGTGGTCGCGGCCCATGTGCTTCACGACGTGCTGCGAGCCGATCGCGTGACCGCCGACAAGCTCTGCGGAGCGATTAGCGTTTATCTCCTACTAGGCGTGATTTGGGCCTTGATCTACTCGACGATCAGCCACCTTCAGGTCGAAGCCTTTACGGGCGTATGGCCCAACTCTGCAAGTCTCGACCAGGACGTTCATCGCTACGAGGAATTCTCCCACCTGCTCTACTACAGCTTCGTCACCTTGACCACCTTAGGATACGGCGACATCACGCCCATCTCGCCCGAGGCGCGCGTCTTCACATGGCTCGAAGCGGTGGTCGGGCAACTCTACCTGGCCATCCTGATCGCCGGACTAGTAGGCCAACACCTCGCCGACTCGCGCCTAATGAACCGTCGCCCGTGAGGCGAGAAACGGAGTTTTGCATCCCCCTTTGACCTGGCGCAAAAGGGTTTCCAGCGTGGCGTCGTGGCCGATAAGTTGTTTTGAGACTTGGACTTACGTCGATTAGAATCTCGCCCACAAGGTCCATTTCACGAACCCCGTTTTGGCGAACAATGGCCCGTCAAAACGGCCCTTAAGTCTAGTTCTACCAACAAGTTAGGTCGCTTGGAATGGCTCCGGCAGTTTTTGAAAAGAGCGCGCAAAACGCACGTCAAAGGTCCCGCCGCGTCCAAGCCGCAACCCTTACAGCCACCCACCTTAGAGCCCAAGAAACCCGCCCCCCCACGTCCGAGTCCACGTCCGAGTCGAAGTTGCCCTGGGGTTCATTAACCCGATATGCCCGGTTCGAACTCCCCTCTCCCTTTGGGAGAGGTACCGGGGGTGAGGGCCGTAGGTCAGGGCTCGCCCTGACAGATCTTCGCAACCAGATCACGGCCCAATTCCGCCCAAGCCCACCTGAACCGTTGCCCTCCAGCGATTGGAGTGCTAGAATCACCACATCGAATGGGACGTTTTTGGGCAGCAACCCGCCGCATTCGCATTCTCGCGTTGCTTAATAGACGCTACTTAAGCATCCAGACGGTCGCTCGCTAATCGCAGCCCATGGAATGTGTGTACAATGATTTCATATCACTTGGTACGGTTGATTGATGAACTCGTTTCGTACTTCTCTGACGACAATTACGTTGTCGAGCGGCTACAGCGATTATCCCACCTTTACACGAGTGTTTCCCCAAGTCTCGTCGAGCTTATGGCGGGCACCGCTAACGCCAATGCAACGGTAGATAGATGTCAGAGACTCTCCCAGTTGATAGCAAATGAGGTTCGCGACATAAAGGACGACACGACTACGTCGGAATTCTTCAAACATCTTCGAGATACCATAGACCAGACGAACCGTTTTGCCGCCCAGTTTCCAAAGAAAACGCTTGATGTCACCGAACACTTGGAAGATCTCAATGGCGCATACGACCAGTATATTAACTCGCATACACCCGACACTGCCACTGTGTTGCTCATTCAAGGCCATCGAACGTATGCGGCAATCACTACATTTCGCGATACCCTGTCGAGCGTCAGGGATAGCCTGATCCCCGAACCCGAAGAAACGACGGACGAAGAAGAAACATTGACACTGTTTTTTGGGCGAACAGCAGACCTTGAAATCCTTGTGCAGAAACTTTCGGCTATTACAACCGCGTACCAACAACTATGCGAACTCACCGGCGTTTCCTACGTGGAACAGCCACTGCGTATTATCAAAGTCGAGACCGGTAGCATCCTGATCAAGGTCGTCGGCGCCGTATTGCCCATAAAGTTGCTAGAAACCTTTATCAAAAAGGTCGCGAACATCCTTTATCGAAGGTGCGTTCGGGAAGGACGGATCGAAGCCCAGAGTGAATATCGAAAAGAGATAATGGATGAAATCGATCTGCGCAACGCTCTGAAGGAAGCCGGCGTCGATGTTTCAAAGATCGACGAACGTCTGCAACACATGGCGTCACAACATGCCGACGAGTTGTGTTCCCTGCTGTACGGTGAGCCGTCCGTGGACGTCAACGGGGTCGAAACTGGCATTGAGGATTTACCGGAACAGGTATTCTTGGATCAATTCAGAATGTTGCGACTGGAAGATCAGCAACTGCAAATCGAAGATGACGAAGCTACGCCAGAGGATGCGGATCCCGAAGAATCCGACAACGACGAGGATGCATAGCCACCCGATGAAGCAGGCCACACTCGCCATTCGGTTATTCGAGGCGTAATCCCGTTGGTCCGCGTGCCTGATGAACTCAAGCCTTCGATTGATGGGGAATCAATGTACAATCTATTCGTTGACGCTGCGGAAGATGCTTGGGACGGCACTCCAACCACTTTCCTCACGGGCCGTTGGCTGAACCCGGAAGAGTACACCAATACCAGATTGGCCGAAGAATACGGCGACTTAACGCCAGATCAGGTGGCGGAATTAAAGCGACTTCCCTCGGTATTTGCGTGCGAGACGGGCTGCAAGAGGGACGCTCAGCTTGGTCGCATCGTTGCAATACGCAAACGGCGCAATGAAGTCAGAGTCGAGTATGAATTGTTCGCGTCGCACCCGCCCATAAGCAACGAAACACTCTTAGACCTGAAATGGGAACTCGGAATCGAGAATAATGAATTGTATCGCACTCATTGGGCATTGAAGGACAAGAACCTTTCTGCATCTCTCGCACAGGCGGGATTTCCTCAAATCCCGTTCGTCGAACAGCCACTCATCAACATTCACAACCATGTTTTCGACGTCGCTCTCTCATTTCCCGGCGAGGTACGCGATTACGTAGAAACGGTCGCAAGACAATTGGACCTTTCGCTTGGCCCGAATCGAGTCTTCTACGACCACTTCTATAAAGCCCAGTTGGCCATACCAAACCTTGATACTGCACTTCAGGCCCTCTACCGAGAGAGAGCCCGATTAGTTGTCGCTTTCCTTTCGAAGGATTATGCCTCGAAGAAATGGTGTGGGATCGAATTCAAAGCGATCCGAGAGATTCTCAATGATAAAGACGATGAAAGGGTAATGTATGTACGGCATGATGCCGCCGAAATCGCAGGCGTTTTTTCGTACGATGGCTACATCGACGCAAACACTCATTCCGAAATCGAGATTGCGGCAATGATCAACGAGCGAATCCAAATACTAGACTTGGGCATAGCGGGTAGCAGCGATGATTCTCCGGATTAGGCGTTGCCACTGGGAGAGACTTGTTCGGAGAATCGTCGGTGTTGCGTAGCGACCGGAGGATTGGGGTGGTCGGCTGGCTCGGGGTGAAGGCCGGGGAGGAAAAGTGGACGGGAATCTTTTACTTGCGGTTGTTCGTGCAGTCGATAGCTATAACAAAGACTCCCGTCCGATTATTTCGCCTGACACGATGACGATTGTGGAGGTGAGGATATGAGCCAGAAGAGCGTCAAAACCTTATCGGTCCTCGGCGTGGACACCGCGTGGGTCTTCGTGCCTCGACCCACCCTACCTTAGCTCAAAGCCAAGGATGGAGACTTTTTTATCCCGATTGGCTGCGCAACCGCAATACCGTGGAGTTTCTCGGGATTTGGGAATCGGTTCACAACCCGGATTTTAATTATGGCGAATTCGCCATAATTAAAAGTCAGGCTGGACTGAACAGCTACAAGATCAGTGTGAAGGAGTGGGTGGCGTTTATCTCCTGCTAGGCGTGATTTGGGCCTTGATCTACTCGACGATCAGCCACCTTCAGGTCGAAGCCTTTACGGGCGTATGGCCCAACTCTGCAAGTCTCGACCAGGACGTTCATCGCTACGAGGAATTCTCCCACCTGCTCTACTACAGCTTCGTCACCCTGACCACGTTGGGATACGGCGACATCACGCCCATCTCGCCCGAGGCACGCGTCTTCACATGGCTCGAAGCGGTGGTCGGGCAACTCTATCTGGCCATCCTGATCGCCGGGCTAGTAGGCCAGCACCTGGCCGACTCGCGCCGGATGAACCGCCGTCCGTGAGCCTGGCAATTGCCAATGCAAGGCTCAATTACGATTCTCGGACAGCCGCTTGTATAGTTCGGGGTCGAGTTCCATTAGGCCGAAGATGCCGTTGAGTTGGCTCGTGGCAACCCAGGGGAGCCAGAGGCGATGTAGCCCGTAGCCGCGTTTCGGGGCCAGCGACCAGTGTTCCTGCTGCCAGCCGGGCCCATGCAGATCGTAGCCCCGGTCTGGCAGGGCGACCATCGACTTGGTGTTGTGCAACAACAGCCGGGCGACGTCCAGGTAGTGCTGGTCGCCGGTCAGCTTGTAGAGCTTGGCGTATTCGTCCACATCGAAGCACATGTAGGCGTCGACCAGCGAGTGGCCCGAGGAAATCAACTGCAAACCGATCGTGGGCACATCGCGTTTCCAGTGCAGCAATTGGTTGTCGGCGTCCTTGGGCATAGGCACGTTCCACAGATAGATCCACGTTTCAGCGAAGTCGGCCGCTGCCTGGGCCCGATCGAGCCAACGGGCGTCGTCGGTCGCCTCGTGCAACAGCAGGTAGGCTTCCAGCGAGAGCGTGCCCGCTTCCTTGTCGAGCACGTCGGGGTTGTCGATTGTTCCGCCCACGAAACGACCTCCGGCCTGCCCGTTGCCCCAACAGAACTCGCCCGCCCGAATGGCCGCGGCGAGATACTTCGGCTCGGCCGTGATCCGGTGCAAGTGGACCAACAAGGGGATCGCGTTGTACGAGCAGTTGGGCGAATCGGAAAATACGTCTCCGTTCGGCGGCAGCCAGGCGCGGGGGAAACTGCCGTCGGTCCGCTGTTGGGTTAGCAACCAATCGGCGAACTTCCGGGCCCACGCCAGCCACGCGGCATGTTCGCGTCCGTAGCGTTTCTCCCGCTGATAGGCCCGCAGCAGGGACTTGACCCCGTCGCCAAACGAACGCAGATAAACCTCCTTATGGCCCGCATGGCCCAGGGCCGTCGCCGGTTGCCCGCTTTCGATGATGAAACCTTCGGCCTCCGGCGGGTCCATCTTCAGCCGAAGGAACGAAGCGATGACCTTCTCGCCCAGCCGACGTTGCTCCCGGCCGCGCGGTGAATCATCCAACGCCCCCTCGGCCAGCAGGAACTCGGCCGACTCCAGCGCCTTGCCCGTGAATCCCATGACCGTCTTGGGGTCCTTGTGCTGCGGCCCTTCAGGCACTGCCATCATCGCGTTGGAGAGCCCGGCCCGGCCGTCGGTCTCGATCACGTTGTCGGCCAACATATCCGCGATGCTGCGGCGCACGGTCGCGATATCGTGCGGATAGACCTGCGGATCGAGGGTGCCCCAGGCCCAACGCCAGGCCTGCCGATACGAGTCGGCAAGACTCTTGGCCTTGGCGAAACGAAAGGCCACTTCGTAGTGTTGTTCGAGTCCGTCGCGAATCGGGTGATAGCGTCGTCGCCATTGATGCAACTGCCCGCCCGGGTAGGTGTTGCCCTGGTAGGTTGTCTCGCCTTCCGAGCCGGGCATCCAGTACCCCAAGGAGACGCCGCGATCCCTTTCCTGCGCACCGATTGCCCCGAACTGGAACCGCCAGTCGACCATCGTGTCCGCTTGCGTCGCCAGGCCTTCGGCGACGGTCGTGTCTCCACGCGGGGCCGGACTGAGCACGGCCACCGTCGAACCGTCGGCCAAGTAGGCCGAGAGCATCGGGGCGGGCAGCCGATCCTCGCGAATCCGCACGGTGTAATTGCCAGGCTGATAATGGGCCCGACCTCCGATGGCTTGGACTGTCAAGAAGTCGAATCCGCCATAGATCATACCCGGCGCAAACCACTGGGCGTCGGGCCAGGTCAAATCCTCGACCGTGTCGAGCGTAACGGCCGACAAGAATCCCCCCTCGCCGTCGCCAACCACCTTGACCGTTCGAACAGCCCGCAAGACGCTGCCCGAGACGGTCCACCGATCGACAAACTCGAACCGGGCGCCCGACTTAAGCGTCACCGAACCGACGCCAGAAAACCCGTTCTCTTCCTTAGTAATTTCGTAACCGTTCACGGCTTTGCGGTCAGTTATTGAGGAGTGAAGGCGGGGCTTGA
>CAYYOX010000407.1:0-6529 GCA_964473065.1 uncultured Planctomycetaceae bacterium
GCCTGTTCCAAGAGGACACCGACGCGACCATCAGCGGCACGTTCGCCATGTCGCTGGGGGGCGAACACGCACTGGGTGACGTACTCGGTGACACGGACATAGACCTCGGCGGCGACCTGAGCTTGGCCTACACCATCGCCGGCGTGCCGGGCGTGTTCACGGCCAGCGTCGTCGTGCCCGAGCCGGGAACGCTGATGTTGCTGCTGGGCGGGCTGATCGCTTCGCTGATTTGGCGCCGTAGGAAGTAGAAATGTATGGTGCGTTTCACGCACCCTACACGTTTGGCCTCCCCAAGCCCACGGGTTGCAACCCGTGGGCTTTTTTTTTGCGTGATGTTTTTGGGACCGTGCTTGCTTCCCTCCCCCCGTTCGGGGCTAACTGTCAGGGAAAGATCTGCGAAGAATAGCACAGTTTCCCCCTTGCCATCGTATAGGATAAGACGATTACACCGTCTAGGCAGGGCACAAAGACTTTCCGCCCCCCTGCACACACCGTAAGTCTATGCTAGTGTTGAGCATACGGCAGAAACAATGTACACAAGAGGTAGCGCGACTCTGCGCACATGACCTCGATCCCTCTATCTCCGCGATGCCCGCATGAGCAGTGAACAATCATCTCTCGATCCCGAACTGATCGAACAGACCAAGCAGCAGATCCGCTCGTTGGTAGCGGAGATTGCCCAATTATCCAAGGAGGAGGTTGCGCCGGAAGAGTTTTACGGCCAGTTCCTCCAACGCGTCGTTTCGGCCTTGGCGGCGGTCGGCGGAGCCGTTTGGGCAAAGAACGAAGAGGGCCGACTCTCGCTGCAGTACCAGATCAACCTGCAAGAGACCAAGCTTCGCGATAATGAAGAAGGCCAGGCCCAACACGGACGGCTGCTGTATAAGTGTTTCCAAGAAGGGGAAGGCCTGCTGGTGCCGCCTCATTCCGGCACCGGCGAGGGCGACGACGATACGGCAGCCAACCCGACCGATTTCCTGTTGGTGCTCGGACCGTTGAAGACCGACCTGGAAACTGTCGGCGTGGTCGAGGTCTTCCAGCGCAGCGAGACCAGCCCCAACACGCAGAAGGGCTACCTCCGGTTCCTGATGCAAATGTGCGAGTTGGCCACCGACTTCCTCAAGAGCCACCAACTTCGGCATTTCTCCGATCGCCAGGTCCTTTGGAGCCAGTTGGAAGACTTCACGCATCTGGTCCACACGCACCTCGACCCGCGCGAAACGGCCTATACGATCGCCAACGAAGGACGCCGCCTGATCGAATGCGATCGGGTGAGCGTGGCCATCCTGCACGGAAACAAGTGTACGATCGAAGCGGTCAGCGGACAGGACCTGTTCGACAAGCGGTCCAACGTGATTCGTCTGCTGGGTAAGTTGGCCACGGCCGTGGTCGCCACCGGCGAGCCGGTTTGGTACACGGGCGACACTAGCGACATGGCCCCGCAGGTCGAAGATGCGGTGCAGGAGTATATTGACGAATCGCACTCGAAGAACGTGGCCGTGCTGCCGTTGGTGCGTCCCGACCCGCCCGAGGAAGACGACCCGAGGAAACGCGAGGCGCCGCAGGAGCCGGTCGGTGCGTTGATTGTCGAGCAGATCGAAGACAGCCGCGTGCCGCAGAGCATGATTCAGCGGGTGGAAGTCGTTTGCCGACACAGCTCGACCGCCTTGGCCAATTCGCTGGAGCATCAGAGTCTGTTCCTGATGCCCGTGTGGCGGGCGATCGGGAAGTCGAAGTGGATCCTGCGGGCAAGGACCTTGCCGAAGACGATCAGCATCACGATCGTAATCCTCTTGGCCCTAATCGCCTTGGCGGTCTGGCCGGCGGATTTTGAATTGTATTCCAAGGGCACGCTGGAACCCGTGCTGCGCAACAACGTGTTTGCCGGCATCGAAGGCGTGGTGGATGACGTCTTCGTCACGCCCGAAGACAAGCAAGTCAAAAAGGGCGATCTGTTAGTCAAGCTCAGCAGCATCGACATGCAAGTGGCCATGACCGACGTGCGGGGCCGCCGCGATACGACGCTGGAGCAAACCTCCACGATCAACAAGCAACTGACGTCGCGCCTTCCGCGCGCCGAGCAGCAGAAACTCCAGGGCCAGTTGGCCGCATTGCGGAAGGAACTGCAAAGCCTCAACGCGCAGATCAAGCTGTACGAAAAGAAGAAAGAGAAATTGGAAGTTCTCAGCCCAAGTGACGGCGAAGTGCTCACATGGGATGCCCATAAGCTGCTGATCCATCGGCCGGTCCAACCCGGTCAGAGGTTGCTGGAGATTGCCGATTTGACCGGCCCCTGGCAGTTGGAACTGACCATGCCCGAGGATCGGATGGGGTATATCAACAAGGCCCAGAATGGACTCTACGCCAAGTACCGCAAACAACTGCGCAAAGCGTTGCGCAGCCAGCTCGGCGAAGTTCCGGACGAACAACTGGAAGCCGAGTTAGCCAAGACGCCCAACGATCAGTTGTGCTCGAAGTTGCGTGAGATCAACGGGGCGGAACTGCACGAGCAGTTCAAGGCCGACTTGGCCGAGATCCTGGAATACTACCCGGAAGAGGCCGCCAACCCGCTCTGGCAGGCGAAGCTTGTCGGGATCGGCAACGAAACGGCTTACGAAAAGGCCCGCGCCGACTTGCGCGAGGTGCTCGACGACAGCGACCCGGCCAAGGTGCCCTTGGGTGAGTTCCGTGCGGAGTTGCGCGGGCTATTGGACGACGGCCTGGACAGCCGGCTGCAAGTGACCTTCATCTTGGCGAGTGATCCGGACGTCGAATTCCAAGGGGCCGTGAACGAAATCGACCTCAGCGCGGAAATCCGCGGCGAGGAGGGTAATACGGTCTTGATGAAGGTCGAGGTCGACAAGCACGAGCTGCCGCCCTTGAGCCCGGGGACCACGGTCAATGCGAACGTCTATTGCGGCCGCCGCCCGATCGGATTCGTCTGGTTCCACGACCTGATCGCCTTCGTCCAAGCACGGATCCTGTTCAGATACTTCTAACTCCGACTTTTAGGGAATCCCACTGCCATGCGCATGTTTACGATGATGCTTAGCGTCGTGTTACTGACGATCGTCGCCGGAGGCCCGGCGTTGGCCGAGACGGTCGTCCTTTCCGACGGTTTCGTTTCGGTGACCAAGACGATCCAGGTGCCGGCTGAGGAGTCGGGTGTTTTGGAAAAGGTGAACGTGAAAGAAGGCGACGTGATCCAACCCAAACAGCCACTAGCCCAGATCGACGAGGAACAGGCCCAATTGCAACTGACGGCGGCCCAAGCCGAGCACGAGGTGGCCGAGAAAGAAGCGTCCGACCGGATTGCCATCGAGTATGCCGAGGCCACTCGCAATGTGGCGGAAATCGAACTCCACAAGGCCCGGCTTGCCAACCGCAAACAGCCGGGAACCTTCACCGACATCGACGTGGAGCGGTTGAATTTGAAACTCATCGAGGCAAAGTTGCAGGTCAGGAAGTCCATGATGGATTTCACAATCGCCGCACTGCAGGTGAAGGTCAGTCAGGCCAAGGTCGATTCGGCCAATAAACTAGTGAGACGCTGCCAGATAAAATCGCCGCTGGAGGGTATCGGCGTCGTCGTCGAGCAACATCGGCATCAGGGGGAATGGGTCCAAGCGGGCGAACCGATCGTCGGGATCGTGCGGTTGGACAAACTTCAGGTGGAAGATTATCTCCCGGCAGACATGTACGCACCCAGTCAGGTCGACGGGCAGCCGGTGATTGTCGAGGTCACCTTGGCCGGCGGTCGGGTCGAAAAATTTCGCGGCAAGATCGACTATGTCAGCCCCATGGTCGAGGCCGGCGGTAGCCGACTGGTCCGCGCCGAAGTAGAAAACCGCAAAGAAAACGGCTACTGGCTCCTAAGCTCCGGCCTGCGCGCCAAGATGACCATCGAATTGAAGAGATAGTTGTAGGTTATGCTTTCGCATAACAATCGGCCTGCCCGGCGTGGCGACCAGTGAACCAACAGAGAACACTCCAGGGAAAACCCCGCAAGCACGCATGACGAATACCCATGGCGACCGCATTGGGCGTCTTCGTCATTCGTCATTCGTGCTTCGTCATTGACCGTAATGGGCATAACACTCACCGACAGTCTGGTCTCTAGTTCTTCCCGCGGCGTGCCGTTGCGGAAGCGACCCGACCTGTCTGCGCGGCGACAGCAATACCTGGGGCGCTCCTACTGGGTGGTCAAGGAGCCCGTGGGGTTGAACTACTTCCGCTTCCAAGAGGAAGAGTTCGCCATTCTGCAGATGCTCGACGGGAAGACCAGCCTGGACGAAATCAAGGAACGTTTCGAGGCCGAGTTCCCGCCGCAAAAGATTACGCTCGAAGAACTGCAACAGTTCCTCGGCATGTTGCACCGCAGCGGACTGATCATCGCCGATGCGGGCGGGCAGGGACACGAACTTCGCAAACGACGCGACGAACGGCGTCGCAAGGAAATTCTCGGGGCGGCGACCAACATCCTCTGCATCCGCTTCAAGGGGATCGATCCCGAACGATTTCTCAATTGGCTCTATCCCAAGCTCCGGTTCCTGTTCTCGACCGTCGCGTGTGTCGTCTATTCCCTACTATGCCTTTGCGCGTTGACGCTGGTGCTGGTCGAATTCGACGTGTTCCAGTCGAAACTGCCGGGTTTCTATCAGTTTTTCAACCTCCACAATGCCTTGTGGCTGGCGGTTACGCTGGGGGTGATCAAGGTCTTTCACGAGTTCGGCCACGGGCTCTCGTGTAAACATTTCGGCGGGGAGTGCCATGAAATCGGGATCATGATCCTGGTGCTCACGCCCTGCCTGTATTGCAACGTCTCCGATTCGTGGATGCTGCCGAACAAGTGGCATCGGGCGGCTATCGGCGCGGCTGGGATCTTCATCGAGGTCGTCTTTGCCTCGATAGCGACCTTCCTTTGGTGGTTCTCCGAACCGGGGTTGTTCAACAACCTTTGCCTGAACATCATGTTCGTGGCCTCGGTCAGTACGATCCTCTTCAACGCCAACCCCTTGCTGCGCTACGACGGATACTACGTGCTGGCCGACGTGGCCGAGATCCCCAACCTGCGACAGAAGGCCACCTCCATCCTCAGTCGAAAGATGGGACACTGGTTCCTCGGCATCGAACCGCCGGAGGATCCCTTCCTGCCGCAGCGAAACCAGATCTTCTTTGTCTTCTACAGCGTGGCGGCCGGCCTGTACCGCTGGTTCGTCTTGGCCTCGATCATGTGGTTCTTGTATCAGGTCTTCAAACCCTACCACTTGGAAATCATCGGCCAAGGGATCATCATGATGTCGCTGTACGGACTGATCGTGATGCCGATATACAAGGTGGGGAAGTTTTTCTACGTGCCCGGGAGGATCGAAAAAGTGAAAAAACCGCGAATGTATACCTCGTTGACCGGACTGATCGCGATCATCTTGGGCGTCGTGTTCGTCCCTCTGCCGCATAGCGTGATGTGCCTGCTGGAAATTCAGGCCCGCGACGCCCGGCCCGTATACGTCTCCGTTCCCGAAGGCGGGCGATTGGAAGAAGTCTTTGTCGAGCCGGGCGATCAGGTCACCCAAGGCCAGTTACTGGCCCGACTGGTCAACCGCGACATCGACCTGGAGATCGAACAACTCAAGGGCAGACAGGCCGAATACCAGGTACGGCTGGAAGGCCTTCGTCGGCTGCGGATTACCGATCGCCAGGCGAGCGCGGAAATCCCCGCCCTGGAAGAATCGTTGAAGACCATCGACGAAGAGTTGGAGGAGAAAAAGGTAGACCGGCAGCGTTTGAACTTAACGGCCCCCCGCGCGGGAACCGTGCTGCCGCCGACGTTGATCCCGGACGTCGATACCGAAGACGAGCGATTGGCTTCCTGGTCTGGCACGCCCTTGGACCCGGAGAACCTCGGGGCCCATCTCGAACAAAGAACCTTCTTCTGTCAGATCGGCAATCCGCGCGAACTGGAAGCTATCCTGGTGATCGATCAGACGGACAAACCGTTTGTCGAAAAGATGACCAGGGCCGGGGAACGACCCAAGGTCGAGATCAAGCTGGACGAATTGCCGCACAACACGTTCACCAGCTACGTCAGCGAGATCGCGATCCAGCCCATGACCGTGGCGCCGAAGAAACTCTCTACGAAGTCCGGCGGAGATATGGCCACGATCAGTGATCCGGAAAGCGGTATCGAACGCCCCCAAAGCGTCTCGTTCCAAGCCCGAGCGCCGCTGGATGATCCCGACAACCTGTTGAAGATCGGACTGCGCGGCCGGGCAAAAATCCACACCGAATGGATCCCGATAGGCACCCGAATCTGGCGCTTCATAACCCACACCTTCAACTTCCGACTGTAACCTATAAAGCCGCGACCGCTGATCGCGCCCGGAGCCACTTGGGAAAACGTAGCGAGGGTCGAGCAGTGTAGAACCACGCTGAAGATAATGACGAAATCCGAATGACGAACGGAACTTAGAACTCGTAAAGGAATTACTTCCGGAATTCGTTTAGCCGCCGCCGGCACGGCGGTGAGGGC
>CAYYOX010000408.1:0-6503 GCA_964473065.1 uncultured Planctomycetaceae bacterium
ATGTACCCTTTTACCACGCAGCGGAAATTGGTTCCCTCTCCCTCTGGGAGAGGGTTAGGGTGAGGGCTTGAGCGTCTTTTCTATGCCCTCACCCCCGGCCCCTCTCCCAAAGGGAGAGGGGAGTTGAATCTGCATTTTGCAAAAGTCCAGTTTTATGCCACTCTCCTGCGGTACTGGCCGGGAATCGGCCAGCCTATTGCTTGGCGTGGAGAATTCAGGAATAATAAAAAGGTCATCGCTAGCTGTATGGAATTTGGGAAGAAACCGTGAAAGAACGCTTGGAGAAGGTCTTTGGGTCCTTCAAAGGACGCGAGGACGAACTGATTCCGTTGTTGCAGGGGGTTCAGGCCGAGTTTGGCTACCTACCGGAAGAGGGTATGCACGCGATCGCCGAATTCGCCCGCGTGCCGGAGAGCCGGGTCTATGCGGTGGCTACCTTCTACGCCCAATTCCGATTCTCACCCGTCGGCGAGAAGCACATCATGGTCTGTCGGGGGACCGCCTGCCACGTTCGCGGCGCGCCGCGGGTACTGGAAACGCTGGAGACTCAACTGGGGATCACGGAAGGCGAGACTACCGAGGACGGAGGATACTCGTTGGAGACCGTGGCCTGCATCGGAGCCTGTGGGCTGGCGCCCTGCCTGACGATCAACAAACAGGTAGCGGCGGCCATGACCCCCAAGAAAGTGGCCAAGTTGTTGAAAGAGACAGCCAATGACGGCGACAAGTCTTGACCAACGGCCGCGTCAGCCCAACGGAGTAATCAACGATGTGTACGGTAAGGACAAGGCTGGAAAATGCCGACGATCTCCAACGGCTTCGCCAGCAGGCCATCGCCGAGCGAGACGGCATCCCGCGCAGCGTCCGGGTGTGCCTGGGCACCGGCTGTATGGCCAAGGGCGCGGAGAAGGTCTTCGAGCAATTCCGCAAGGAAGCCGAGCAAATCGGCGACGAGTCGCTGGTGGTGGGCCTGAAGTGTACCGGCTGCCACGGGTTCTGCGAACGCGGTCCGCTGGTGGTCGTCGATCCGGGCAACGTCTTCTACACGGATGTTGAGGAGAAAGACGTTTCCGAGATCTGGCAGGAGACCGTACTCGAAGGTCGCCTTGTCGAGCGGCTGTTGTACAAGGACGAGCAGACCGGTCAGCTCTGCAAGACGCCCGAGGAGGTCCCCTTCTATCGGGAACAACATCAAATCGTGCTGGCCCACAACGGCGTTATCGACCCCACGAGAATCGAAGAATATCTCGTCGTCGGCGGCTATGCCGGATTGGCCAAGGCCCTGACCACGATGCGGCCGGAAGACGTGATCGAGGAGGTGACGCGATCGGGGCTGCGAGGTCGCGGCGGCGGCGGATTTCCCACCGGACGGAAATGGGGTTTCGCCCGCGACGCCGAAGGGGAGCTTAAATACGTCATCGCCAACGCCGACGAGGGTGATCCCGGGGCGTTCATGAACCGCTCGCTGCTGGAGGCGGATCCACATGCCTTGCTCGAAGGCATGTTGATCACCGGCTACGCCATCGGGGCCACCGAAGGCTACGTCTATTGTCGGGCCGAATATCCGCTGGCCTTGAAGCGACTGCGAATCGCCTTGCAGCAGGCAGAAGACTGCGGGCTGTTGGGTGATAACATCTTGGGCTCGGGGATGAATTTCCACGTCAAGATCAAAGAAGGCGCCGGGGCGTTTGTGTGCGGTGAAGAAACGGCCCTGATCGCTTCGATTGAAGGCCGACGCGGGATGCCCCGTCCTCGCCCGCCCTTTCCCGCGGTTTCCGGACTGTGGGGAAAGCCGACTATTATCAACAACGTCGAGACCTTGGCCTGCGTCGCACAGATCTTCCAGAACTCGGCCGAGTGGTTTGCCCAGCTCGGCACCGAGAAGAGCAAGGGCACCAAAACCTTCTCCCTGGTCGGTAAAGTAAAATGCACCGGTCTGGTCGAGGTCCCCATGGGTACCACGCTGCGGAAGATGATCTTCGAGATCGGCGGCGGCGTGCTTGGCGACAAGCAGTTCAAGGCCGTGCAGACGGGCGGTCCCTCGGGCGGATGTATCCCGGCCGAGCTGCTGGATATCCCGGTCGACTACGACTCGCTGCAAGAGGCCGGCTCGATCATGGGGTCCGGCGGCATCGTGGTCATGGACGAAGAGACGTGCATGGTCGATTGCGCCCGATACTTTCTCGATTTCGCCCAGAAAGAGTCGTGCGGCGAGTGTGTGCCCTGCCGGCTAGGCACCAGGCAACTGCTGGACATCCTCACCGGCATCACCGAGGGACGTGGCAAGTCCGATGACATCGAATTGCTGGTCGAGCTCTCCGAAGGCATCAAGGCCGGGGCACTGTGCGGCTTGGGCCAAACGGCCCCGAACCCGGTGCTGACGACCATCCGCTACTTCCGCGACGAGTACGAGGCTCACATCGAGGGACGCTGCCCCGCGAAGGTCTGCAAGGCCTTGCTGACGTATGAGATTTCGGCCGAACTCTGCCAAGGTTGCCAGGCCTGCAAGAAGGCTTGCCCGGTGGAGGCCATTTCCGGGGAAAGAAAAGAAGTGCACTCGATCGATCAGTCGAAGTGCGTCAAGTGCAGCATATGTTTCGAACGCTGTCCGCCGAAGTTCCACGCGGTAGAGCGTCTGACGGGACAATCTGGCAATGGAGAATCGCATTGATGGAAACGGAAACGGTCAAACTAACCATCGACGGCCAGGAGATTACGGCCCCGAAGGGGATGCCCTTGCTGCAGGTCGCGCTGGATAACGACATCTACATCCCGCACCTCTGCCATCATCCCGACCTGGACCCGACCGGCGTCTGTCGGTTGTGCATGGTCGAGATCGAGGGCCGCGGGATGGTGATTTCGTGTCGCACGCCGGCCGATCAGGGGATGGTTGTCAGCACCGAAACGGAGAAGATACGGAAGGTGCGTCGCATGGCGGCCGAACTGCTTATTGCCAACCATTCGGAAGATTGCCTGGCCTGCACCCAAAACGATCAGTGTAAATTGCAACGCGTGGCGTCGCACGTGGGCGTCCAGCGCGAGCGCGTGGATCGCCTGGGTCGGACGCCCGTGACGGTTTCTATTGATACATCCAATCCGTTCTTCGACCATGACCCGAACAAGTGCGTGCTCTGCGGAATCTGCGTGCGTACGTGCGATGAGCTACAGGGCGTCAGTGCCATCGACTTCGCCCATCGCGGGTTCGACACGACGATCAGCACCTTCGGCGGCGGGCCAATTGCCGAGTCGCCGTGCGAATCGTGCGGCGAATGCGTGGTTCGTTGCCCGGTCGGCGCACTGGCCGCGAAGAACACCCAGCCGCCCTCGCGGGAAGTGAAGACCGTCTGCCCCTATTGCGGCGTGGGGTGCAACTTCTACCTCGGGATCCGCGGCGACCGGATCGTCAACGTCCGCGGCGACGTGACCTGTCCCACCAATCGAGGCAGTCTGTGCGTGAAGGGCCGATTCGGGCAGGACTTCGTCCAGCATCCCAGCCGTTTGACGTCGCCGATGATCCGCAAAGAAGGCCAATTGGTCGAGGTCGGTTGGGACGAGGCGCTCGATTGCGTGGCCGAGCGGTTCGCCCAGCACAAGGGTCAGGAGTTCGCCACGCTGTCGTCGTCGAAGTGTACCAACGAAGAGAACTACTTGATACAGAAACTGACTCGCGCCGTGATGGGTACGAATAATATCGATCATTGCGCGCGGTTGTGACATTCCCCTACCGTGGCCGGTCTGGTCACAACACTGGGCAGCGGCGCCATGACCAACTCGATCGAGGAGATCGGGCATGCCGCCTGCGTTCTGGCCATCGGGACCAACACCACCGTGGCCCATCCGGTGATCGCGCTGCGCGTCAAGCGAGCGGTCGCCCGTGGCACGAAGCTGATCGTTATCAACCCGAAAGAGATCGATCTGTGCCGTCATGCGGCCATCCACTTGCGCAACCGGCCCGGCACCGACGTGCCGTTGCTGATGGGTATGGCACGCGTGATCGTCGAGGAAGGACTGGCCGATACCGAGTTCATCGAACAGCGATGCGACGATTTCGAGGCCTTCCGGCAGTCACTGGACAGCTTCGACTTGGATACCGTCGAACAGACGACCGGCGTGCCGAAGCAACAGATCATCGAGGCGGCCCGCTGCTATGCCACTGTGAATCCGGCCACGATCCTCTACGCCATGGGCGTAACCCAGCATAGCCACGGCACCGACAACGTGCTGGCCGTGAGCAACTTGGCCCTATTAACCGGCAACGTGGGCAAGCCGTCCACCGGCGTGAACCCCTTGCGCGGCCAAAACAACGTCCAGGGTTCCTGCGACATGGGGGCGCTGCCGAACGTCTATCCGGGCTACCAACGCGTCGACAACCCGGATGTGAAGGCCAAGTTCGAGGCCGCCTGGGGGTGTGAACTCGACGGTCAAGCCGGACTGACGCATACCGAGATCTTCGACGCGGTGTGCGACGATCGGATCAAGGCCATGTATCTGGTCGGCGAGAACCCCATGCTCAGCGAGGCCAACGCCAACCATGTGGCCGAGGCCCTGGATCGGCTGCCGTTCTTGGTCGTTCAGGACATCTTCCTGACCGAAACGGCCGAGCGGGCCGACGTCGTGTTGCCCGCCGCCACCTATGCCGAGAAGGACGGTACGTTTACCAACACCGAGCGACGCGTGCAGCGCGTGCGCAAAGCGGTCGATTCGCCCGGCGAAGCCCGGCCCGACTGGTGGATTGTCACTCAGATCGCCCAGAGAATGGGCGCGACGGGGTTCGATTTCACCGAGCCGGCCCAGATTATGGCGGAGATCGCCGCGGTGACGCCCAGCTACGGCGGGATCACCTACCCGCGGATCGAAGATGTCGGACTGCAATGGCCGTGCCTCGACACGGATCACCCCGGCACGCAGTTTTTGCACGCGAAGCAGTTCGCCACGCCCACGGGCAAGGCCCGATTCATGCCGCTGGAGTATCGCCCGCCGGTCGAGCTGCCCGACGACGAGTATCCCTTGCTGCTGACCACGGATCGCAGCCTGTACCACTATCACACCAGCACGATGACCCGCAAGGTCAAGGGACTGGAGCAACTCGACAGTCGCGAACGGCTGAAGATCCACCCGCAGGACGCACGGAGTCAAGGTCTCGACGACGGCCAGACGGTCGAAGTCGTCTCGCGTCGCGGCCGGGTGACGGTCGAGGTCCACGTCACCGACGTGTGTCCGCCGGGCGTAGTCTCGCTGACGTTCCATTTCGCCGAGACCCCAACCAACGTCCTCACCAGCCCCGCGTTAGATCCGGTAGCCAAGATCCCCGAGACGAAGGTCTGTGCCGTACGGATCGAGAAGTCGCCCGTTTAGCGGTGGCACACTTCCCGTTTAGCGGTCGTCGGCACGACGACCAGAGCAACTCAAAACGGCTTTCCACCCAGCCGCGCCACGAGGCTTTCCGAGAGCACGACGATATCCTCGGCGCAGAAAAACTCCTTGATGTTGCTCGGCAGCAAGATGGTGGCCGAGGGCGGGAACTCGTCGTCGGCCGCGTGCCAGAGCACCCGGTGTGTCACTCGGGGGAACATGGGGAAATCGAACGCCAAATCTCCCCCCTCGACCGATTGGGCCCCCAGGCTCTCGGCCGCGGCGGTCAGGGTCTCGGCATTTCGGCCGGCCGTGGCGCAAAACCGTCCAATGACTCGCCCCTGGTAAACGCTGTCATAAGTGCGTGAGGCGCCCAGATCGGCGAACGTGATGGCGGGCTCCTGTTGTACAGGGCGCGTGGCCACGGCCAGATAGTGCAGTGCGAGAACGGCCCAAGACGGCGAAACTTCCTGCCCGGCCGAGGTAACCACCCGAGCTTCCTTAGGCCGGACGATCAGCCGCTGCCCGAGCACGGCAAGTTGCCAACCGTCGTCGACCTGTTCGGCGCCCAGCCACTCGAGTTGTTCCTTCGACTGGGCGGCCAAAGTGTCAAACCCCAACTGGACCGCCCGCTGATAGTTTTCCTGCGGCGACGGCGTTTTGAGATGTTCTTCATTTTTCGATAAATCGGTCACAGTATCTGTATCCTTTTGCTTTGGCTGCAACGCCGTTGGCATATAAAGCCGCGACCGTTGGTCGCGCCGGGATCGGCTTATCGCCCGTTTTTCTCGCCCATGTTCGCGGCCAGCGGTCGTAACTTTGTCGTGGGCGCGACCAACGGTCGCGGCTTTATACTACGTTGCGCCAAATTTAACAGTATGTAGGGTGGGCTTCGCCCACCAAATTGCCGCTATGGCCTCAATGTGAATTGGTGGGCGAAGCCCACCCTACAAGGATTCTACTGGGGCAGGAAGAAACGTCGCGCTCGCTCTCTGGCCGCCTCGGTCGTGAGCTGCTTCGCAAGGATCTCCTCGACGCGTTCGCTGTCGGAGCAGTCTTCCGAGGCCATGTCGGTCAAACGGTAAGCGTCGTGTACGACCTTCCATGCGATCGTATCCGATGGCTCACCGGATCGCAACTGGGCGATGGTC
>CAYYOX010000409.1:0-6492 GCA_964473065.1 uncultured Planctomycetaceae bacterium
CCCTCTACTCTAATAAATCAGGAGGCAGTTGTCTCACTCATGTTGGCACAGAGGGGCGAGCCGACCAACGAGTGGGGGCTGGAGGAACTGAGCGTCTATGCCAAACTACAGTACGGCCAAATCATCGCCGGGGAGAAGGTCCTGACTCAGGGATACTGGCGCCTCGGCCACGCATTGGCACTGGCCAAAGAGGCTTTCAAACACGGGAAATGGGTTCAATACTTGAAGGACTTGGGGATCGACAAAACACGGGCCTCCAAGGCCCGAGCGATCTATCGGGCGTTCGATAAGGAGGAGGACGTCTCGGGATTGACGGTCGCCGAGGCCTACGCCCAGCGGCTGCGCAAACAGGCCGCAAAGTCGGAAACGGGTGCCGAGAACGCTGCCGTACGCAAGCAGGATGTCCAGCGCCTGCGCAAGTCCGTCAGCACGATCGCCAAACGGACCGCAGACGCAATCCACGACGCGGCCTTCGCTGAGCCTAAAGAAGCCGTAATCCTGATCCCCTCAATTCGCAAAGCCATTTGTCAGCTGCAAGAGTTTCTGGATTTCCTCGAGCAGCAAGCCGCCACGGAGTCGGAAAGCAACGAGACAAAGGTGGCGGAATCGGAAACGACGGCGTCTTCGTCGAAGGGGCCACCTAAATAAACCCGGAAAAGGTGTCATGATTATATGGTGATGATGCTTAACTCTCGCTACTCGGTTCTGTATCGTCGGTAGACGAATCGTCCGGCCCCAACCTTGGCCGCCCCAACACCTTTTCGGCGTGCTCAGTGAATTCTTCCATGGACAACTGGATCTTTTGATCGACTCTCCCGCACTCGCACCGCAGAAGGATCGTGACCGAATCCTCCGACTCACCCTCCCGCCGATACTCCCAACGCGTGCAACCGGCCGCACATTCTTTTTCACGCAGGCATTCTGCGATCCTTGCAAACGGCCCCTCTTCGGACGAGCGCGGGGCGTGGAGATTGTCGATGAGCTGGCTCTGGCCACCCGTGTGCGTCTTCGAGGGGCGAGGACCTTCTTCGGAAGCCGGGCCCTCTGCGGCGCCACCGTCATCTGCGACCCCAGTGTTATCGGCGTCAACTTTTCGAGGAGACGCCGGTACGCCGCCACGGGATCGCTGTTTTGACTGTCGGTCGGCCGCGCGCCTTTCAGCAACCATGCTTGAGTAATAGTCTAATAGCCGGTGCAAAACGCGTATATGGGCTTGGTCTTGAGGTTCATCCCAGATCGCCACGACTGCAGGATGCAGGAAGTCCCACCTTTCCGCCAAAAGAGCCACGGGAAAACCTCCGTAGTACGGCTGGCTTTCGTGCATGTGCCCGAAGAGCTGTCTTTCTTCGTCGTTGAGCGGCTCCGGCATTGAGTTCTTGATGGTCCGCATCAAGGCGTGGACGCACGGACCGATATACTCGTAGGCCTGCCATCCCAGGTACAGCAAAGCCTGGCGCACCTCTTCACGTGGGAGTTTCCCTCCTGGCTTACGTTTCTGCTGCGCAATTTGCTTCACCAGCGAATTGTTGGGTCCGAAAAACCACTTGTCGAACGCTTCTCGAGAATCTTCGAGGTGGGCGTCGATTGCCTTCGAAACGCGTTTCCACACGATCTCAATGACTTCCTGGGAAGGAACACTTTCCGAGGGGGCGATATCGAACAGGGCCATTCGCACGAGAGTTCGCACTTTCTCGGGTTCAACCTCCAAGGGATTCAGCTTGGCCGCTTCAAAGAATCCGTAAGCGACGGCCTGCTCGGGGTGCCCCGCCTTTCGTGCCGCCTCACGGCCAAGCTCGGTCAACTGCTCGCCGGACAGCCGATGCCCTTCCCATTGGGCGTTCTGCCCCACATGGTTCGGAAGCACGTCCCGCTTGCCATCAGCCAAGCGTCCCAGACGTCGAACGGACAAGTCTTGTGGGTACTTGAACCTCCGGCCCAAGTGCTCTCTCATCCCTTTCGTTCTGCGATAATCCCTCCCTCGTACGCGCTGATGGATCAAGAACATATCTCTATATGAGCGGTCCACCATCTTGTCGAAGCCGTGCATCCCGTGAAGGACCGCCAGCCCGCCGACCGCACCGTGGTCGATCAATTCTTCAAAATTGCAGCGGGGAACGATACGTCGTAGTCCGTCGGAATACGTCTTGCATTCGAGCGGGATGCAGAAGTCATTCGGCAGGAACCGGGCAAGACGTTCCGGCGGCCGCCACTGCCCATACTCGCGGATCAGAGCGATCTTCCGCTGGGGATCGCTGGGAAAGGCAGTCTCCACGGTTTCCGGTTCTTCGAACGTTGTTGTGCCGAAATGAGACGGATCGGTGATTTCCATGTCTTCAGCTCCGAATGGTATTTGACCGGCGGTCTCCAGATGTATTGATCTCTACCTGAAATATAGGCACACACGCAACACATGCAACAGGTTTCCAATGTTTCATTATTGCGAGCCTCGAATTCGTATCGCCAATCCACCCGCTGTGGAGAGTTTTCCCGTGCCGAGCGTCGTGTGCAGTCAAGTACATTCTCGGTTTTTGCGCCGGGTGTGTCGTATCAAGCCACGGCGCCGAGCCTGTGGTCCAGCCTCTTCCCATAAAACGGGCATACCAGCCCCAAAAGAAAGGACGGTGTATCACCATGAGTTCCAAGCCAATTATTGAACCATCGGGCGAGTCCTCGCGACCGGATCTAATCGATCGGACCGGCCGCTTGACCGATCAGCAGCGATATTTTGCGAGGGTCGTGGGCCATGCCTTGGCCAAGGCATGGCGGCGCCGGTCGCAGGAGGCCGACGACGAACCGCCTGAACCCGCATAACTCGCTACTTGGCCCTCTGTGCGGACGTGTTGATCATCGTTTTGTCCGGTTTTCCCAGGGCAGGTAGGAGGCGAGGTTTAGATGCCTCGTCCGAAACGGTGCCCAAGTTGACGGCGGTCTTTATTGGTCCTGTCTGCATGGGTGCAACACCCCCCAACGCCCGCTGGGCAGGAGTTTTTGAAATGAATTGGTTTGCCAGTGTGATTTCCGGATCGTGTCCGGTGCAAAAAGGCTCGTCGGAAGATCGGCGGTTGTCCGCTGTCGGTGCTCGGACGGCGTTCCTGACGGTCGTACTGCTGGTTTGCTGCGGCTTGTTCGGCCACATCATCCTCTGCAAGACGTCCTTGGGCCAGACCAGGGTCCCGGCGGATTTCGCCATATTGACCGGCGTCGGCGCCATTCGGGGCGGTCGCCGCCGTGACGGCCGCTCCTCGGCGGATCCACCGATCGATCCGAGTGTGCGGGCGGCGAGCTACGCACGCTTCAGCTCTGCACTTCAGAACGAAAGCAGCATTGCAGACCAGCGACGCAAGTGCTGCGAGATGGCCGCCACGAACGGGCACGCGATATCGCGCGAGTTGGAGTTTTCGGACGAGGCCGTTTCGGGCACGAAGCGGCACCGCGACGGGTTGGACGCCATGCTGGCCGCAGCCGAGGCGGGGGAGTTCAACGTGCTTTACTTCCATAGTCTTTCCCGTTTGTCTCGGGAATCGGTCATCACTTTGCCCCTTTTGAAGCAATTGGTCTACAACTACAGCGTGCGCGTTGTGAGCTGCACCGAGGGAATCGATTCCGACGATACGGCCTGGGAACTGATCGCGCACATTATGTCGATCGTACACGAACAGTACCTCAAGAACTTAGCTGAAAACGTCCTGAAAGGCCAGGAGGGCGCGGTGCTGGCGGGCTTTTCGGTGGGCGATCATTGCCTGGGCTTCAACTCAGCGCCGATTCCCGGTAGCGAGCAGGGCCGACGGGGCCGGAACACTAAGCCACGCAAGATGTACGTGATCGATCCGGAGACGGCCGCTTGGGTCGACCGCATTTTTCACTGGTTTGTTCACCAGCGGCGGAGTTTGCGCTGGATCGCGCGGGAGCTGAACCGCCTGGGGGCGCCCAAAGATCATCGCGCTAGCACGAAAGAGTGGCGTCATCAATACGTGCCAAGGTTGTTGCAGAACAAGAAGTACGTCGGCAAGTGGCCGTGGGGGCAGAAGAAAAACGTTCGCGACCCTCTCACCGGCAAGATTCGCCAGGAAGACCGCTCGCCGGACGAGTGCGAAAAGTGGATGCGCCACTTGCCGCACTTGCAGTTGATTGACAATGAGACCTTCGAAGAGGCCCAGCGACTGCTGAGGGCTAATCAGGAGAAACTCGCAGGCAGTCGCAAAAAGAAGGGTAGGCTCAACGGCTCGAAGCCCGGGGCCGCCGGTTGCCATCCCCGCCACCTGTTGTCGCAGTTGATTGTCTGCAGTCACTGCGGTCGCACCTTTCATGTCGGTGGCCGCGGAGGCAAGTACCTTTTTTGTCCGGGTCATAATATGGGAACTTGCACGTGCCGAACCCAACTTCGGCGGGACCGCGCCGAGCGGATGATTCTCGCCGAAGTTGGCCAGCACATTCTGGAAAACTCAGCTTGGCGACAGTTGGTTTTGGAAGAAACCCTCGATGCGTGGAATGCCCAGGAGTCCGCAATCCCATCCGAGTTGGCCGCTGCCGAAAAGGGACTTGCGGACGTCGAGCTGACAATCAAGACGCTCGTCGATCGCGCCGAAGGCAAAGAGGAAATCCCGGAGCTTTCCGAGCGGTTGGCCCAGCGGCGTGCCGAGAAGCAAGACTTTGAGGAGAGGGTCGAACGACTGCGCCGCGTCAGCGACAACCGCCGGCCCGTACCGACAGAGGTGTGCGTTGACGAGCGCCTTCGTCACCTCGGCGAAGTGCTCTCCGGCGATAACCCGGCTGCGACCCATGCCCTGCGGGAGTTGGTCGGCGGCCGGATCGTCGTTACCAAGATCCGTCAATCGGGGCGAGAGCGGCACCATCTGCAAGGCCGCTTCGCGATCCGCGCGATGGCAATCGCCCGTGCAATTACGGGGCCCGACGACGTGCTCGACCCGAGCGGTACTAAGGCCGGGAGCAGTGACGAGGAAGAGATCGTCATCGACTTTCGGGAACCGACCCGGCGCGAGATCGAATCGGAGCGGGCGAAGCAGCTCTATGACGAGGGCTTGATGAACGCCGAGATCGCACAGCGACTCGGTTGCTCCCGCAGTCGCGTGACGGCGCTGCTGAAGTTTTGGTTCGAGTCCCGAGGTCTGGAGATGCCCGACGGCCGGTCCCGGCGAGCCACGCTCAAGCGGAAGCATCAAGAACCGCCGCTGTATCAGAAGGTCGCCGAGGAAGTGATGGCGCTGTACCGGCAAGACAAATTGCTCCAGGATATCGCCGACGCGCTCAATGTTGACCGCAACACGGTCACCGCGGCGATTCGTTGGTGGCATGAGACTCACGACTTGCCGGTCCCCGACGGTCGCGCGCGGCGCAAGGACCTGGAGCAGAAGGTCTCTCCGAAGACTGATACGTCGGATGCCCGGTCAGCCGTCTGAGCGTTTAGCGATCGTATTCGCCAAACCGTGGCTGCATGTGTCCGCGTGTCTTTTGCGTAAACCCGTTTTGTTTCCCTTTGGCAGAGGAGGATATGCCTTGGATGCTATTGTTTTCGTTGGCTTGTCGCTGGCCTTACTTGTTGCCGTGACCGCGCTGGTTCATCAGATGCGGTTGCGGCGGGCCCTTCAAGCGTTGTTTCGTCGTCTGCTAGACACTGGAGGTTACACAAACATGACTAGAGTATCTCTTGGCCTGCTGATCATGCTGTCGACTGTCTTGGCGATCGTTTCGCTGGGCGGTTGCGGTAAAGATGAACGCTTGGCCCAATTCGCCCGGGAGGCTGCCGATCGTCAGGCGGCCCAAAACCGGGAGATGTCCCGATTGAATCGGGAGGTCGCCCAGGGCACGAAACGGCTCGTGGAAGCCGACGCGCAGTCGCGTACGGAATTGGTTGCACTGCAGCAAGATCTGCGCGCCGACCAGACCGAAGTGAATCACGGGCGGGACCGGTTGGAGGCCGAACGAAAAGAGATCGCCGCCCAGCGAAACCGGGATCCGATCGTCGCCAACGCCATCGACGGCGTCGGCCTGATAGTGGCGTGCCTTGTCCCCTTGCTGTTTTGCTGGTTTCTGTTTCGTCGCGTTCGTGCTGAAAGTGACTAGGCCATTGTGGCCAAGGTGCTGATCGAGGAGTTGGCTTCCGATCGATAAAAACTCCTCCCGCTGTCTCTCGTAGCGTTGACCGGCGCGGCCGATTCCGATTCGGCGGAGGATCCGGCCGGTTTGACCTTCCATCGAAGTACCCATCTTTTCCCACAGGAGAAATCAGTGAGTCATATCGTCAACATCAAAACGGAAGTCCGGGATGTCGCGGCGGTTCGCGCGGCTTGTCGGCGATTGAACCTGGCCGAGCCGGTCCACGGCAAGGTCAAGCTGTTCAGCGGGGAAGCGGTCGGGCTGACTGTGCGACTTCCCGACTGGCGTTACCCGGTCGTATGCCACACGGCGACCGGCCAGATCGAGTTCGACAATTTCGACGGCCGGTGGGGCGAACAGAAGCAGCTCGATCGCTTT
>CAYYOX010000410.1:0-6485 GCA_964473065.1 uncultured Planctomycetaceae bacterium
CGAACAAAGAATGGCAAGAGACACGCCTACTGGGCGTTGGTCGAATCGTATCGAAGCGCTCGCGGACCCAGGCAACGCGTTGTCGCCTATCTGGGACAACTCGAAGATACACAGCGGCGCGGCGTCATCCTCCGCCATCGGGGGCATTGTGACGCGATCGCCCTGCCGCATCAATCCTCATCGATACCTCCGAATGTCGTCTGAGATTCATGCTACCTGTGAGCGTGAAATCCGTGCTTTCAAGGGGTTTCGATGTCGGCTCAATTGTTTGACCCCACGGCTATCGGCAGACGCAGCATAAGCGATGTCGATAAGTTCGCATCGCTGGCAGAGCTGCTAGCTGAATGCAGACAGCGAGATTACCACCTAATCGAAACTGGCGAACAGTTTGTGGTGATTTGCAACTCGGGCGTCATCAAGATACACTGCTGAGCGGCACGCTACCAGAATGCCATTCAGAAAGTCCCGCTTTTCGCCAGTTTTCTCTTGGCGCATTTCAAACTGTACCACTACCCAGATTTGACGGCGATGGCAGGGTATGTCATAATGGCGTTTGCTTTCAACAGGGATAATCTGAGCGATTTCACGGAGCAGGAATGACGAAGCGAATTTATTCTGTCCGCGGCGGGCGCAGTCGAGTTTCTGGGAAGTCGGCCAGACTGTCACGAAAGGTTGCCCCGAGGGTCGGTCTGCGACGGCTCGGTTTCGAGCTCTTGGAACCTCGTCAATTGCTTTCGGTCAGCTTGGTCGAGTCGAAAGCGGTGAAGGAGGCCGTTTGGATTGAAGGAGAGGACTTCATCACATCGAACTTCAACCAGCACGGATGGTACCAGAATACGAACATTCGAAAAGACCTCCTGTCGCCGGGAATTCCGGGTGTTTCCGACGGTCAATGGCACACGCACTTCACCAATTCCGGCAGCACGGTGACGGCCGAGTATACGGTCGAGATAGCGCAGGGCGGAGAGTACTGGTGGTGGATTCGGCTGAATCCGTTCTTCAACGATGAAGGGCCCGACTACACTTATAGCATCGACAGTGGGCCTTGGCAGCCGATCGACGTCTCGGAGGTCGCCGACACGATCGATCTGGTCGATCCGGCCATCGATATCCGTTTCATCGGATGGACGTTCGGCGACTTTCTCGACTTGGCGCCCGGTTCCCATAGCATACGGATCCGCATCTCGGACTCGGGGCAGACCCACGGCGGGATCGACGTGATGGCGCTGACGAACTTTTCCTGGGCGCCGGCCGGAGTGCTTCCTCCGGATCCCGACCCGCCGACGCCCCAGCCGGAGGACTGGTTTCCGCTGATGGCCGGCCCCGATCCGTTTTCACCCGACTCGATCATCGACATGAGCTACTTGCTGGAGCCGTATGCCGGGTCGCACGGTTTTCTGAGGATTGACGGGAAGGATTTCGCGTTCACCGACGGCACGCCGGTGAAGTTTTGGGGCGTCGGGGCGAGCATGGGCACCACGCTGGAAGCCCAACAGCGCCAGGCTAGGTTCTATGCCAAACACGGCATCAACATGGTCCGACAGCATCCGGTGGAATCGGTATTAGGAGTGCTGCAGACCGATCCGAACAACGGCCAGCGCGGTTTCGATCCGGTCAAGCTCGACCGTTGGGACCGCTGGTTCTCGATCCTTAAAGACAACGGAATCTACATGACTTGGTCGTTGTTCTATCCGCACGTCATCACTCCCGACGACGGATACCCCCAGGAACTCTACGACGAGTTGCCGGGCCACGGCGTGGGCAAGAGCAGTTCGGGCATGGTGGCCTTCATGCCGCAGTTGCAGGACGCCGAATGGGAGTGGGAGCGAAGACTGCTGGAGCATGTGAATCCTTATACCGGACTGGCCTACAAGGACGATCCGGCCTTGGCCGTTGTTGAAGTCCATAATGAAGACAGCGTCTTCTGGCACAGCCCTTTGACATCCATCACCAACGGTGAGTATCCCCTGCATGAGGCGATCCTCAAGAGCCTTTGGCAACAGTGGGTCAAAGCCCGCTACGGCGATGACGCCACGCTGGCAGCAGCCTGGGCCGCGGGCATGCGGGCCGGCGACTCGGTCGACAACCCGAGCATGAAGATCTACGGCGCCTGGGAAATGGAGGCCGACGGGCCCTGGGGAGGGCGAAAGCAGGTTGAGAAACAACGGATGGGCGATTTCATCCGGTTCCTGGCCGAGATGCAGCGAGACTACTACCTCCAGCGCCAAGGGCAACTACGCGATCTCGGCTATCAGGCGGTGACCGTCAGCACGGCCTGGCTGGCGGGTGGGCCGGCGGCTTCGGCGGCCAATCTGTGGACCGACGATGCGATGGAGGCGATCGATCGCCACAGCTACTTCGGCGGCGGTGCCGGAGGACATTCCGTCACCACCGGTTGGGTCGACAACGACACGCATCTGGATCAGCCGGGTCGGGGGATCCTTTCCAGCGGAATGTTCCAGGTCGAAGATAAGCCGTTCATCATGACCGAGTGGACCCAGAAGCCGCCTAACCAATGGAAGGCCGAGATCGCCCCGCTGATGGCCTTCTACGGCCTGGGGTTGCAGGGTTGGGACGCCTCGTATCACTTTGCGGCCAGTCGAACGTACCTGGGTAACGGCTGGCCGGGCATGCGCTCTTACGTCACGGCCACGCCCCATTATCTCGGACAGTTTCCCGCCTTGGCCTATGCCATCTACAACGGCCACTTTGACGAGGGAGCGATCGCGGCGGCCCGACGCCTGGACGTCGACGACGTCTTCCAAGGCATTGATGCGCTGACGCAGAACTTTCCCGGCGGCGGTTACGATCAGGACCTGCCGACCGGCAACCTGCAAACACCCCTAGAGACCCTGGCCATCGGTCGTGTGACCGCCAAGATTGCCGACGCTCAGGAGCCCTCCTATGCCGACGACTGGGATGCCTATTGGGACCAGCAGGAAGCCACAGTGCATAGCAATACGGGCCAGTTGAGTTGGGATTACACCGAAGGCCAACAGGTGGTGACCGTCCACAGCGACAAGACGCAAGGCGTGATCGGGTTTGCCGGCGGCGGAACCTATGATCTGCCCGGCGTGGTCATCGAGGTGGATACCGAATTCGTCAGCCTGCTGTTGACCCCGCTGGACAATCGGCCGCTGATTCAGTCGCAGCACATCCTGATCACGGCCATGGCACAGGACAAGCAGTATGGCACCGTTTACAACGCCGACGGGACCGAACTCTTGGAGACCGGAGGGCCGCCCTTGCTGCTCGAACCGGTCCGAGCGACCTTGACGCTCAAAGGCCGGCCGCCGGTCTCCGTGAAGGCGGTGGACGTTTACGGCGTACCAATCGATCAACAGATCGAGCGGACCGGCAACCAGTTCGCGATCGACGGTCGTTATGCCACGTATTACTATGAGGTCAAGCGGGATCCGTCGGCCGAGGTCGTCGGCCGGCACGTCTTCTACAACAACTCCGCCTTCGACGATCGTGATCCTGCCGCCAACCGGGCCGACGACGATGCCGTCGCACCGGACAAAACGGCCCTGCGCCCGGGCCAGTCGCCGACGCTGGCCAACTACACCAGTTACGTTCGCGGGATCAACGGCATCATGGTCGACATGGCCGATCCGGCCGGCACGATCACGGCCCAGGATTTCGAGTTCAGAGCCGGCAACGACGACACCCCGGAAGACTGGGATCCGATCACGGTCACGCCCACGGTTGTTGTGCGCGGTGGCGAAGGGTTCGACGGATCCGATCGGGTCACGATCATCTTCGACGACAACCTGATCCAGAACCAATGGCTGCAAGTCAAGGTCTTGGCCAACACCAGCACGGGCCTGACGGAAGACGACGTGTTCTCTTTCGGCAATGCGATTGGAGAGACGGGCAACTCGGCAGACAATGCAAGTGTCGACGCCTACGACGTTCTGGAAACTCGCAGCAACCCACGTCCTTTTTTCAATCCGGCGGAAATCGACACGGTTCACGATTTCAACCGTGACGGCCGTGTCGACGCCGTCGACACCTTGATCGCCCGAAATCACCAAACCTGGGGTATGACCGAGCTGAATCTTTTTCCGCAGCGGCAACAAGTGCTGATCACCGAAGCCGGGACCGGGACGCCGGATTCGATCGAAATTCAGAATGTCTCTTCCGGTACGATCGACACGTCCGGCTGGGTAGTGGCGGCCAATAACGCCCAGAACTACGAGATCAACGACGTGCATCCCTCGCTGTGGTCGCTTCCTGATTCGATGAACCCGAGTGACTTGGCCTACCGAATCGATACGGCGGAAGACAACATCTTCTGGCGAGACGCCGACGAAGGCTGGGTGCTGATCGTTGACGACCGCGGGAAAGTCGTCGATTTTGTCGTCTGGGGCTATCACGAGTCGCTGTTCCCACTGCTGAGCATCAATGACATCAACGGGTACTCCGGGCATCCGGCGGTGGAAGCTTGGACGGGGCCCGCGGTTTCCAGCGACGGGGCACCTTTCTACGGCCTGCAACGTGTCGGCAACGCGGACCATGACGCTGCCGGGGATTGGACTTTCGACTACGCGGAATCGCCCAACTTGACCAACGAAGGACTACTCCTACCGTTCGCCAGCGGCGGCGGGCTCGGAAAGAGCTTTCCAACGAACCGGTCGCAAGTGGCCGACGCCGTTACCAGACTTGAAGCTGTATTAGCGGACCAGCGAAGTGAAGTCGAGCCAGATGCCCCAGGTGCAGAAAAGACGGTTGCGCATCAAGTCGCGTGGCAGCAAGCCGTCGATGAAGCATCCGCCTGGCTGTACGAGTTTCATCCGGCGAGCGGAAAGGATCGGCGCGTCCGCGAGATCGCTCTGGTGGCCGAGGCGGTGGACATGCTCTTGACCACTACGCCGTAGTCCGCCCTTGCGGACGGCTTGCTACTTGGGTAGAAAGGCTTCTGGAGAATCTCAGCCTGAAGTCAGCAGAATTGGAGTCACGCGATGGATATCCACAAAACACTCTGCCCGGGACGCGCTGCCGGAACCTGTCGTGAAAAGCCGGTATGCCGGCAGGTCGCTCTCACAGCGACAAGAGTCCGCACCATGGTACTCACTCTGCTTTCGGCCGCGATCCTTGCCTGTTGCCCCCAGCCGCTCGAAGCGCAGCAGGCAAACGAACCGGCCGCGTCGGTCGACCTTTGGGATCTGGCAAGAGACAAACGGCCCATCCACAGGTTCTCGACACTGTTTACCGCGCAGCAGGTGCGGGACCATTTGGCCACGGACCAAGGAATTGCCGCCGCGATTGACTGGTGCAAGAGGGCGGCCGTAACGAAGGTATACATCGAAACGTTCCGCGACGGCTATCTGGCACAGCAAGAGACGCTACGATATGCCAAGGAACGTTTTCTTTCGGCCGGTTTTGAGGTCTCCGGATGCGTGACCCCGACCGTGGTCGGCAAGCGCTCGACGGGCTGGAATATCATTTCGTGCTACACGGATCCCGCCACCCAACAGCGGCTGCAAGAGATCTTCGAGTTCACCGCAGGGCTCTTCGAGGAAATTATGGTCGACGACTTCTGGTTTACCGATTGCACGTGCGAGCAATGCGATGCCGCCCGGCTGGCGAAAACGGCCACCATCGGCCGGCAAGATTACGCCGTCGCGGGCGACACTTGGGAGAATTACCGCTGCGAACTGATGGTCCGTCTTTCCCATGACCGGATGCTTCGGCCCGCCAAGACGGTGAACCCGAACGTGCGGCTGATTATCAAGTATCCGCAGTGGTACGACCGGTTCCACGAGCGAGGATATGACGTGGTTCGCGAAACGGACGCCTTCGATCGGATCTGGGTCGGTACCGAAACGCGCGACTACGGCGACGCGCGCTGGGGCGGAACCCCTCAGTACGAAGCCTATTTCATCATGCGCTGGCTGGGCCGTATCGGTGGCGACAAGTGTGGCGGCGGATGGTTCGACCCTTATGGTACCACCGAGGCAACCTACCTGGAGCAGGCACGACAGACCGTGCTGGGTGGGGCAAGAGAATCGCTGCTGTTCTGTTATGGTTCGCTACTGAAGCAAACCGGTCCCAAGAACGTCGAAGCTCTGCGCAAGAGCATCCGCGAGCTGCTGGAAGTAGCGGAACAAGTAGACCAACGTGACATTCTCGGCGTGGCCGCCTACAAACCACCGAACAGCCACCCGGAGAGCGAGCCTCGCGTTTTCGACTTCGTGGGCATGATGGGGCTTCCTTTGGCGCCGTGCCACGAGTTTCCCGACGACGCCAAAGCGGCGTTCTTCTCGATCCATGCGCTGAAGGACCCCGATTTGGCCGCAAAACTCTCGGCTTTCATCGCCGCGGGCAAGCCGGTGTTGCTTACCGACGGACTCGCAGAGCAATTGACCGGGAAGGTTAACCTCGACGACCCGAACGTGCATCTGCTGCCGGTCGCCGGCGACCCGAAATCGCTGTTGAAGCTGCCGCAGTCGACACTAGACGCGATCCGCAGCCCGCTGTTG
>CAYYOX010000411.1:0-6480 GCA_964473065.1 uncultured Planctomycetaceae bacterium
TTATTTTCTTTGCGGTAGGCAGCTAACTCCTGATCTAGATTTTCTGTCTTGAGCGGATCATTCGGATCAGGAAAATCATAGGCAACAAGGTCGTCATAGGACTTGCCCTGAAGCGGGTGTTCAACCTGTTCATAGTAATAAGCTGAACGGCTCCATTTCACGCCCCAGTCATCGTAAAAGGCAACATCACTTCCACCAGACACATAGCCTTTTTCCAAGTAATCTTCGGCCGTGTAATCGGCAATACAAGCTGCCCGCCGGCGAACTCTGGCTGACCCTTTGGGGTACAACCATCTGATACCGATGTCATATTGTTCTAGAAAGTCCTTATCCGGCATTGCTGATAACTGCACCAGACTGTTGATCTGTGGCAAACGCTCTACGCCCAAGTACTTTAAGAACTCCTTATAGACAAAGATCGACATCGAGGCCTGATCCCCACCGCAATCCAACAAGAAATGTTTGCCGGGCGCGTGTGACAGTATCTTTTCGAAACGTTCCTGATAATTACGACTCATACGGTCACCCTGATGTGATTTCTTCGACTTCTATTGCTCGGCTCTCATCAATTGAACGGTAACACGCCTCAACCAGCGCCATGGTCATGAGGTTATCGCGGCCGCTAATCGCAGGTTCTGCATCATTCTCCACTGCTTCTAACAACTGCGCCATGGTTCCCTGAAACGCATCAGGAAACCAGACCTGATCCCATCGCGGGGTGATGGTCGCACCGGAGAGTTTCTTCGAAGAAACGCTCAGCGTGCTCGGTACGCGCTCTGGATAATAGGGCCAACCAATCTCACCATACGCAATGCCCTGGGTGCCTTCAACGCGCCAGGTGAGATAATTCTTCTTTTCAACACCTTCTTGAGGACAGGCATAGGCGTCATCCAGACCTATACTTCGCAGTCCATCGGCATATTCCAGTATGTAGACAGCCACCCCATCATGGTGGTCGAATGGTACATCAGGATCGTTTCTGCAACTGGCAAATACCTTGTTCGGTTCGCCAAATAGATAACGAAATATGTCAATGTGATGAATACTCATATTCAGGATTGTCAATCGGTCATAGTCCTTTAGATAGGCTTGCCAAAATGGCTTGGCACGCATCTCAATGGTGGCAAAGATCGGTGTGCCAAGGTATCCCTGATCAAGCAGTGCTTTCAGCACGCGCATGGATTGATCATAGCGCATGTTCTGATTGACTGCCAATTTGACACCATTGTTGGCGCAAAGACGTACTATTTCCTGTGCTTGGGAATAGTCGACAGCTAATGGCTTCTGAGCCAGGATACCGGCGATGTGCTTCTGCCGGACAGCTTCTTTGATTATTTCCAATTGAATATGTGGAGGAAAGGCAATATCAAGTATCTCAATATCCCGATCAGCAATGAGTTCCTGCCAGGTTGCATAGACCTTCGGAATACCCCGTGCAGCAGCAACTTCCGCTGCATGCTCTTGTGTACGAGAAGCAAGTGCCACCGGGTTGAACCCTGCATCCTTATACGCAACAAGATGGACGTCGCGCATTATAAAACCTGCCCCAATACACCCGATCCTGAAATCCTTTCGTTTGGGCATCGAGAGCGTCACATCGATGTCTAGCCCGGCTTCCTCGAACACAGAACTAACCTTTCGTGTGCAACTTGCTGTTCTTGATGATATCGAATTGCGCGTCAAACGACTCGGGTGTGAAGTAACCACTGTCAGCCACTGAGGCTACCCCTGAATAAACCCAAAGGAATTCAAGTGCTTCTTCGTAAGGATTATAAAGCCAATGCGCTTCACCTTTGGGAATAAACTGCACATCACCAGGCGTGAAGACATACTCGCGCTGACCGCCGCCAACAATACCTTTACCACTTAAACAATAGACAAACTCTTCGGAATGGGCATGGCTGTGCGGATCATGCTTTGCGCCTGGATGAAATACAGCCCGTCCCATTACAATACCTTCTGCACCGGCTGTTTCAGCACCAATAATAAGCTGGGTGTCTATCTTGCCGTGCAGACCGGGTATCTTGCCCAAATCAAGCAGGTCAACTTCTCTCCAATTAACCAATCGCAGTTGTCCTTCAGGAAAATCATACTTTTCTCGGTCGAGTTCATTGTTTGATTGTGTCATACAATGCTCCTATCTTTTCTTGTCTCACATTTCCCATTTGGCTTCAGCCTGGAACATTTCCAAGCTTCGGATATTGGCGATTCTAATATACACGCCCTAGCAGAGTCAAGCTTGCGATGGTTTTTCGAACATTTCTTGGCCGTGGCCACTGACGATCGGCGCGAGAGCTTAGCCGCCGCGTTGCGGGGTGAAGAGACGGGTATCGCCACCAGTGAAGTGTCCGTCGGTAGCGGGGTGAACGCCGAGAATATCAAGAAGTGCGTCGAGTACCTCAAGGAGACCGACTGGGACGGCGGAATCTCGATCGAATGCTACGGAACCGACGAGAACATCGCGGCGAGTTGCAAATTCCTACGCGGGCTGCTGTAGCTTGTCGGTGATGTCGATTTTGCCGAATAAGATGCTCGAATCAGGGCCAGCCGACCGTTTGTCGCCGGTCCGTTCTTTTTCGCTATCGACAACCGTTCGCACTCGATTTGGCCGCTACGGCACAAAAAAAGGCGAGAAACGCGTGAAACTGGCGAGTCTTGTTAAGCAGGGCAAGTTATTCTCGCGTTTTTTGCGATCTGGAAACCGTTCAATGGCCCGATCAAACGATTCAGGGCCGAATGTATTTGGGACGACTACGGTCCGAGAATCGGCCTGACCGTCACAGTCAGTCGCGCAACGAAGTTCGATTCGACTGACGTCTCGACATTGCGAAGAAACGAACGCAACAAGTTGGTCGGGTGCCGTGATGATCTTCACTGATGTGAGAAGACTCGTAATCAGACGATAAAAAGGGCGTTTTCTAGCGGTATAGGCAGATTTCTTCTTTCGAACGCTTGTCTCTTATTTTCAAACGAGTGAGACGACAGGGACGCCACTCTTGCGTTGAACTTCGTTTGAGTTCGATTTCTTATTGATGTTTCGACGGCGATTTGACCGCCGGCCCGCTTAGCGATTGATCGCTTGTTGGAATGTTTGTTTGTCGCATACGCCCATGTGGCCGACGCTCTGAAGGGCCATTTTGGAAAAAAATGCGTCTTCGGGAAAAAAAATTCCGAAAAAAATAATCGGCGGACATTCGATTCCTGAATTAGGCGGAGAAGGTCGCACGAGTGCTCCGTCGGCCCGCTGAAATCATTCGTTTGAAAAACTATTATGCGGCAATCGTTCTATCGAAAGGGGCCTTTCAAAGCGGCCTGAAACTCGACGACCGAGTAGTTGACGCTTGAAGCGCAAAGACGATACGCGTGTCGTGATCGAGTAACGGATTATTACGTTGCCAGCGCGAGTGTTTCCGGCAAATCACGTCGAAAAGCGTATTGGTTGGCCCCGGCATCCTTCTTCTCGCCATCGGTCTTGCATGAAACACAACGTGTTATACGGCAAGCAGTTACGAAAACACGCCAGCGCCCATACTCGGCCGATTGTGGGGCTCAATCCCTTAAGGACAGCCCTTTTGCCGCGCCTTGGCTATGTGCAACGCAAAACGATTTCGATCTCGGTGGTACGGCGTGCTGAAAAGGTCGGGATGCTCCGAAAAAGTCGTTCGGCGCGCTGCGATCGGCACGTTGATCAGTTGCTCTTACATGGAGCTTGACTCGGAACGATTCAGCGCGACGATCGTTCCGCCGGCAGCAACGAAACAGAACCGAATCAGGCAAGGGAAGACGGCTCGATTTGCCAAAACTTGGCTTGCTGATACGACGCGAGAAGAAAAAAACCTACACTTAATTGCAAATTGTGCTTGCAATGTTTTTCAAAATAGATACGATCATGGAAACTCGGGGCTTTGAGGTATCCTGATTGCCCTGAGATTCCTGGTAAAGGAAAGGATGACACAGGAGTGTAAACGAACGGTGGTTGTTGCCGCGTAGGATATGTCGGCGACTCGAATTCCATGAGTTCGTTTTTTTGTTTTCGGGTGATACGCCGGTCGAATGTTGGCTCCAGTCCTGCGTTCGGTTTGGAAATCGCCCGATACGTTAGCTAGGAGGATGTACGGTGGCCAAGAAGAAGAAGAAGAAGGTAGCTAAGAAGAAGAAGGCTACGAAGAAGAAGGTAGCCAAGAAGAAGAAGGCTACGAAGAAGAAGGTAGCCAAGAAGAAGAAGGCTACCAAAAAGAAGAAGAAGGTAGCCAAGAAAAAGAAGAAGGCTACTAAGAAAAAGAAGAAGGCTAAGAAGAAGAAGTAGTCTCTTCCGAAAACCTTGATCCGACGAGAAAGAGACGCCCGGCACGGCTGACCGGGCGTTTCTATTTTTCTTGGGAAGCTCGACCGAACTCCCGACTGTCACGAGACTTGAAACAGCTACCCCCTCACTAGCGGGGGGCAGTCTTTGCCACGCTACATCGGTCTCAGATACTCGGCGTCTTCGTCAGGGACGATTGCAACCACACGATCGCCGTCGGCGTCGCGCAGTCGCGCGAGTGGTTCCGATATTTCTTTACCGCGACAGTATCGCAAGACCAGGGCCTCGACCAGTGCGAGCGTTTCCGAACTTACTTCGCCAAGGATAATTGTGTCGGGGCCGCGGAAATTCTCCGGCATGATTAGCGTATGCTTCGGCGCATCGTCGCGTGCGGCCATCAGGCGAATCGCGGCGTTCTGTTGGGCATTACGCCCCATCGCGAGTTTGCAGTTCTCGTTCAGACGGAAGTGTCGCCCATAGTTGAGCAACTCGAAGTCCCAACGCCCGGCCTGCGGACAATGCTGCATCAGGTCGGTCACACGCACGGCGAACATCGGCTCGGTCAAGGCGCAACCGGTCGACGGGCCCGGAACCCTTGCTTCTTCAATCCCCAGTTGCACGGCCAAGTCGATCAACGGTCGCCGCATCCGGCCGCTGAAGTCGTAAAGTTTTTCTCGGTCGATCAGTCCTTCGCTTTCGGGGATCGTTGGCGGAAGCAGCTTGGCCGAGAGCGGGCGCAACAATCGCCCTTCCAATCCGGAGAGTCGTTCCACGTTTCCCAATTGATGCCGTTTCTGACTCATGGGGCGCTGGCCCAGTATTTCGCCGGTTGCCACAACGCAAGCGCCCACCTCCTCCATGAAACGTTTTGCCATTCGGGCCATGTAAGCGCGGCAATCGACGCAAGGGTTGGTTCCCTTGCCATAGCCGTACCGCGGATTGCGAATCACGTCGATATAGTCGTCCGGCACAGGAAGGACGGTCAGCCGGGCGCCCAAGCGGTGGGCCGTCTGCGCGGCACTTGCCTGGCAGCAACTGAAAATCGTTCGGATGTTCAGCGCCTCGACTTCCAATCCCTGCTCTTGCAGGATTCGGATCGCCAGCATGCTGTCTAAACCACCGGAGAACAGGACAACCGCACAATGCATGGGGACTCAGGGATTAGGGGGAAGAGAAGTGTGCCGCTTGCGGCTTTGCAAGACAAAACCAACACTACGGAGGGGTGCTTAATCAGACGGAAATGGAACCGCTTCGCCGTTGAGCTCGCTCAGCGCATTTCGGGCGGCCCGTTGTTCCGCCTCTTTCTTGTTGCGTCCCCAGGCCGGCTGGTAGCGCGTGGAGCCGACACAGGCGGCAATCTTGAAGCACTTGCTGTGATCGGGGCCTTTCTCGTCGAGCAACTGATACGTGGGCGTGGAGCTGAATTCTCGCTGGGCCAACTGCTGCAACAGCGACTTGTAGTTTCCGCCGAGCTCACCGGCAGCCGCCAGTTCGACCTCGGGGCAAATGTATCTTTCGATGAACTCGCGGGAGGCGGAATCCCCTCCGTCGAGGTAAATCGCAGCCACCAGCGATTCGAACACGTCGGCCAGCACCGAGGGCGGAACGGTCGGATGCGTCGTCATCCCCTTGCCGAGGATCAGGAACTCCTGCATACCCAGGGCTTCACTGATCTTCGCACACGTCTGGCGGCTGACCACGACCGACTTGATCTTGGTCATATCCCCTTCGAGGTAGTTGGGATAGCGGTGGAACAGCATTTCGCAAACGACCACGCCGAGAATGGCATCCCCGAGGAACTCCAGCCTCTCGTTCGACGCCAGGCGGTGTTCTGCCCCCGAGGCATGGGTCAAGGAGGCCTTAAGGAGGTTTTTGTCCTTAAACCGATACCCGATCCGCTGTTGGCACTTTTCCAGATGTTCGGCCAGATCGGCCTCGGTCCCGGTTTGGGCTTCAAGAGACATTGCAAACGCCTTGTACGGGGGGAATTGGGGGCAGGCTATTGGCGAGGACGCCATGCCAGAAACCTAACACTGACCCTGCCTTTTGTCAATCCGCCCTCCGTATGACGCTAAATGGGGGTTCTTGATTGAGGGAGTTTTCTGTTTGGAACGTGGAATTCGTTTAGCCGCCGCCGGCACGGCGGTGAGGGCCAGATTTCCAATCTCATCGCCGTG
>CAYYOX010000412.1:0-6461 GCA_964473065.1 uncultured Planctomycetaceae bacterium
AGGCCCAAGAGCAAAACGATCTCAAACAGGCCGAAAAGAATGAAACCATCAAGGGCCTACTCAAGCAAGTCGACGAGATGAAGCGGAAGGCCGAACAGGGATCGCAGCAGACGCAGGGCGAGGTTCAGGAGCTTGCCCTGGAGAATATGCTGGAGACCGAGTTTCCGGGTGACGTCATCAAACCGGTCGGCAAGGGGGTCAAGGGAGGGGATATTGTGCATCACGTCTTTGACCAGAATGGCCGCGAGTGCGGAGCAATTCTTTGGGAATCGAAGCGAACCAAGGCCTGGAGCGACAAGTGGCTCAGCAAGGCGATTGACGACCAACAAGAGGCCAAAGCAACCTGTGCGTGCATCGTTACGGCCACCATGCCTGACTCGGTTGAACATCTCGGGGAGATCAACGGCGTCTGGGTCGCCAGTTGGTCCTGTGCCCGAAGTGCCGCGATCGCGCTGCGCCGAGTGCTGATCGAAGCGGCCCAGGCCCGGCAGGCCACCGAAGGCCAGCACGGCAAAATGGAGTTGGTCTACAACTACCTCTCCGGCCCCGAGTTCCGGAACCGCATCCGCGGACTAATCGAACCGTTCGTCGAAATGCAGAAGGACTTGGAAACAGAGAAGCGTTCATTCCAACGGGTGTGGAATAAACGGCAGAAGCAACTGGACCGAGCCTTGGGGAGTACCTCGGGCTTCTACGGCGATTTGCAAGGAATCATCGGCAGCCCTTTGCAAGAGATCGAGGGAATGGACATCCTTGCAATTGAGTCGAGCGGGAATGGCGAGAAAGTCGAAACCACAGCCGAACCATCGGGAGAAACCTTGTGATCACCGGAATATCCATTGAGAACTTCAAGGGCATCCGTGAGCGGGTTGAGGTGAAGCTCAAGCCGCTAACCTTGTTGTTTGGCCCGAATAGTGCCGGAAAAAGTACTATCCTGCACGCGTTGCATTACGCTCGGGAAATCTTCGAGCGACGCAATCTTAGCCCGGATCGGACGATAGCCGGTGGCGAATTCGTCGACTTGGGTGGGTTCGATAACTTCGTTCACGGTCACGACACTCAGAAAACGGTCTACCTGAGGCTCGACCTAGACCTAGATCACAACGACGAACTCGTCGAGGCGATGGAATACGGTCCTTCGATCGAGCCGGTCAATGAGTACCTTCGCATCGAAGAATTGCTTGAATCGTACGCCCCCGGTTTCTGGTTTCCCTGTCGTCCGTCGGTGGAGATCGGGGTGTCTTGGAGCGACGCGACCGGCAGCACCTATGTGTCCAGCTACAAGCTCTATTTTAGCGACAAGCTGTTTGCCGAGATAACGTCCGATCCGCAGGGAAAACGCGTCGCCCTGACGACATTGGAAGCAAACCATCCGTCAATCAGTCGGCCGGAAGTTCTCGACATGCGTGAGTCGTACGAAAGTGGCACGTTGGAGGAACTCTTTGTTGACCCGAGCGAGACGCTACTGGCGTCTTGTCTCAGGGAGGTTGGGGCAAGCTTCCAAAGAATCCGGGGCGAAGTTCCGGACGGCGTTGAAGCTGCCTTTGAACCGATGATCATCACGGGGCAGAAAGATGCTCTGCCCCTTCCACGGCACGACGTCACTTTTGCGATGGACGAATCGTGGGACACTTCCGGGTATGATCAGAGCGAAAAGGAACTGTTCCAAGTAAGTCTGCCTAAGGCGGTCGCCGATGGTCTGTCACACATGCTCACGACTCCCTTGGAAATCGTCCGAGAATTCTTAACCGAGTTTCGCTATCTGGGACCGCTTCGGGACATTCCGGAACGCAGGCATACACCGCCGCGTCACCCTGATCCGTCACGCTGGGCTTCCGGCCTGGGCTGTTGGGACCTGCTTGAAACGGCTGATGACAAGTTCTTGGACGAAGTCAGCGGGTGGCTGGGTGACGAGGACCGCCTGGATGCCGGTTACCACCTGCAACGGCGACGCTACAAAGAGCTGGACGTCAGCGATCCGCTGGTTGTAAAGCTCTTGACGGGACGGGCCTTCGATGAAGCCGACGAGGAAGCCCGCCTTCCTCTTGGCGGCCTTCCGACGCATTCACGCATTGCGATCGTGCCGAAGGATGGCGATATCGAACTGGGCCTGCACGATGTAGGCACCGGAATCTCGCAGGTCGTTCCCGTTATCGTCACGGTCTTGGCCGACAAGCACCAGCTTCTAGCAATCGATCAGCCGGAGCTTCTGCTTCACCCAAGGCTTCAGGCGGAGCTTGGGGATTTGTTCATCGAGGCCGCAATGAAAGGAAAGCGAAACTTCCTGATTGAGACACACAGCGAACACCTTGTACTACGACTGTTGCGGAGAATACGAGAAACCAGTGATGGAGAGCTTCCAAGCGGTCACCCTGGATTGCGGCCGGAGGACATCTCTGTTATCTACCTTGAAAGAGGGGAAAGTGGAACACAGGTTCATCGTCTCAGGATCGATGAGACAGGGGACTTCGTTGACCGTTGGCCCAAAGGCTTCTTCGAGGAACGTGCGAAGGAGCTTTTCTGATGCTATACGAATATGCTCTGGAACCCTCGCTGCTAAGCAGTTGGAGTGACTTTCGCTTCTTCATAAGCCAATTCGGTTTTGACCAAGGACGCTTAATCTCGCGATTCCCCAAGAAGTGGAAGCGGATGGTCTACGAGAGTCTGGGGAACTGCAAAGACATTGAACGTGCGAGGATCGAAGAAGCCCTTCGACGCATTGACAACCGAATGGTTCCGCGACAGGCCAACTCTTGGGATGTCGCACTCGATTGGCTAGGAAATGCGGAGACCGAACACAGCGTTCGGCAATTTCGTGCCATCATCGCTGAGACAAATGCGAGAAAACACCCTACTGTCATTGTGGGAACAACACTGGACGACACCCTTGAGACCGACGCCCTTCCAGGAAGCGACTCTCGACGACTATGGAAAGCTGATAGGGCAAAGGTTATTGGGCGAAACGCCCCTGAAATGGCTGATGCCATCGACGTGTTTATCAAGCGGGCCGAGACCATTCTGTTTGTTGACAAGCACTTTGGTCCGGAAAATGCGCGGCATCGCATCCCCTTCAAGGAGTTTGTCTCACGCCTCGATGAACGCGGTTCAAAGGCCATGCCAAAGACTGTTGCTGTTCATTGTGCGAGGAAGTCGACCCCCACGTTCTTCAAGTCCCAGTGTGAGACCCAGCTAGCTGCGATGGTTCCGCTGAATGTAAAGGTGCAATTTCATCGATGGGCTCCTGACGACCTGCACAACAGATTCGTCTTGACCGAACTTGGTGGTGTCGCCTTTCTTGAGGGCCTCGATCAACACATGGGGGGAGCAGGACGAACAGACGATTTAGTCGTCCTGCTGAACAACGACGTTGCTCGCCAGCTCATCAAGAATTACACACCCGGCGAATCGAGCTTCCGCCACATTGACGTTTGCGAGATCGTCGGATCGCGGATCATCTAGTGTAAGCATGTTTATGGCACTACAAACAAGATGCTGGGAGTTGCTTGAGCCCGTGACATTCAAGTAGTCGCAACTCCCAGGATTATGACCGTCTGTGAGCATTGGGTATTGACGCCTTTCGGTACACGGACTATGAGTAGCATTTGAAGGCCGAGGTCGCATTTTGGTGGGCGGCACGCGTGAGAGGCCTCATGGCCGGTCGAAGCAACCACAATCTCAAAGGGCAAGTACCATGGAACTAAAGAAAAGTGTGATTCGGATTACGAAGGACGGGAATACTGCTTGGTACCATGCCAACCCTTCTGGGGAAAATCTCCTTCTTCGGCGGATACCGTTTAATTCCGCAGAGCGGTTGGGAGACGGGGATCGGAAGCTCGCAACGGAGTTGGATGGGAAGCAGTACACATTCAGTGAAGCTACGAAACTGACAGGATTGCCGGTGAGAAAGTTCTCGATCGAAGAACCGGAAGCCTGGATGCTGGTGGTTCGCCGACTTGAAGGCCGCCCATCAGCACAGCCTCAAACAGAGGGAGAAGGGAGGGGACCAAGTCTAGATCGTGAAATCGCTAGGGGGCTGGATTGGGAGGGACAAAAAGATTTATGCGATGACAATATCAAGACGTTAGGAGATCGATGGCGTATCAACGACGATAGAGGCGAGGGTGTATTGTTCGCCAAGAGGGCCCTAGTTGATTCCGATGACGGGTTGCCACAGGCAACCGTCGCCAGAAGCAACCTGGAAAACGAAGTAGGGCTTTCATACGCCCTCTTCAATGCACGCGACGAGATTTCTGTTTCCCCCAACGGTTACCGAATCATCTCCTGGGAGGCCCCGTTATTGAGGCCCACGGCACGCGGCCTAGGTGTTCCTACGGTTAGATGCGATTTGATCGCCTATAACGCACAAGAGAAGCGGTTGGTGGCTGTCGAAGTAAAGCTCAATCCGGAAAACGAAGCCACGGAAATACAACACGGCTTTCGGCAGGCCATGGAATACGGACATATTTTGCAGCAATGCTTGATTACCGACGAACGTGGATTGAAGCAACAAGTTGACAACTGCCTGCGAAGATGGTGCAAGCAAGTGGATCAATGTCCCGAGGTGAAGGAGATAGCCTACGCCCTTGCTGCTCCTAAGAAATACTTCTCGGATTCTCTCCGAATGTACAAAGAGCAAGGGAAGGAATGCCTTAGGGGGGAAATCGACATCAATCCCCAAGACTTTGATGCTTTCTGGGTGCTCGACTGTCGGAAAGTCCAGGCAACCGAAGTGGATGAAGTGGATGAAGCGGATGGTGACTCAAGAGTGATTCCTACAGTTGATTGCAACATTAAACGACTAGGAACATTGAAAGATTTGGAAAACCACTGTAGTTAAGCCACCTCATCTCGACGATTGACGTGCTTGAGTGGGGCACAATTTGAGAGTCTCGCCGTCTCGAATCGTCGCCACGCTGTCGAAAGAGTTCCGAAGAGCCCCCGGCTTGAAGCACCTTCCCTGCGGGAGAAGAAATAGAGTGTCTCTTGGGGAGGTGTTCCACCGAAGTCCGAGTCCGGCATGGGTGGTCGAAAAAGCATGACGTGGCGTCACACGGCGAGAGCGAATCTGCGAGCGTCTGATTGCTGAGGAGGGCTCGACGGAGACGCGAGCACAGTCCGGCGTTACGTGGCCCAGTGAAGAGTTGCAACCTGTCCCCGGAGGGTATCGCTCCTTTTCAACTCTGAGCCGAGGGGGGTTTCGATGCCGGATTCAGCCCTCCGTCTGCAACCACAATCGTGTACCACCTGCTCCCCAATGCGGCATGACGTGGTTGCTTGGCCCATAGCCGGGGATTGTCAAGTCGTCTCGGTCTACCAGGAAGGCCTTCACACGGCCTACGGCTGCTTTGTTCTTGCGCAGAATGCCTGGCAAGTCGCGATACTGCTTGAAATCCGGCCGTTGCATGCTGAATCCACCCTGGCGTATCAGAGCCACGACTCGAATCTGGATCTTGTTGGGAACGAAGACTTGCCGCAGCAGGGCCTCCGACTCCACCGCAGAGAAGGCAAAGCAATACCGGTCGCCGCTTTCTGGTCGTCGATGCAGATTATATCCACCACGAATACAGGCGGTAAAGAACGCCACCGGAACATTCGCCTGCTGTCCTGTTTGGTAGTCCGTTGTGGCCAAGCTGAAGCTGCCAACGGGTTCAACGCCGTCGAGAGCAGCCCCCAACTCCCCGTGTATCTCATCTTTGCTAAAGCCAAAATCAAAGGCAGGTTGCTCTACGTTGCACCAGTCAGCGTAGTCGTTCAGCCACAGAATGATTCCGCGTTTCTGTTCTTGCCCGCTCAGAGGAAACAGCCGTTCGCCGGTTGGATTGTCGGGCAAGTCCAACGCCAACGGTGTCAGGTCCAATCCTGCCCCCGGATACCAGTAGACGGCAGGATTGTCCTTGATGAGCTTGTCGGAGAGGTTCTGCCATGCCAACCGGTTGTCAACCGACAGCGGTGCAAGACGTTCGATTAACTTCCGCCAAGCCATCGTCCTACTCATGAAATTCTCCCACGTGTGGTCCAGGGTTACCTACTTCGCTCCTGCAGCTTCCTCCGCAACGGTCACCAGCAAATCGTAGATATATCGGTTCGGCATGTATTCACGGAAGAACCGACGATCGTCATCACCGAACACTTTGCAGATCGCCGCTGCAACGGCAGGGCTTCGGCTCATACCTTGTTCGCAGTGGACGACGATCGTCTCGACTTTGTTGCACCATTTGTGAACAAACTGCCAGATTTCCTCGGTGTGGTCCTTTGTCATCACGACGATTTCCGAAGGCAGCGTGAAACCCACCACGGGCACGGCATCGTGGAACTGAAGTCGGAGGATATCCCTGAATCCGGCGGCCCGTTGAATCCTTGCGGACCTCTTGCCGGGGTCGGTGATGGAGATGACTACGTACGGAGTCCGCACCACTATGCCAGATTCGATCTCTTCTCTGCCCGCTACGATGAAGTCCATG
>CAYYOX010000413.1:0-1362 GCA_964473065.1 uncultured Planctomycetaceae bacterium
CCGTGCTGGGCGTCAAATAATGGGTTGCAATCCTGTCAATTGACCCCTAATCCCCGATATCGTTGCCATGAATTCTCGCGAGCGTGTCGAAGCGGCCCTGAACCATCAAACGCCCGATTACGTTCCCCTGGATCTGGGGGGATCGCCCGTGACGGGTATGCAAGTCAGTTGCGTCTACCAGTTGCGGCAAGCGTTGAAGCTGGACGAGCCGGACACGCCGGTCAAGGTGATCGAGCCCTACCAGATGCTCGGCGAAATTGCCCCCGACCTGCTGGATGCCATCGGCGCCGACGTGATCGGGATGGGTGGAAGGGGCACCATGTTCGGGTTCAAGAACGAGAACTGGAAGCCGTGGACCACCTTCGACGGCACGCCCGTGCTGGTGCCTGAGCATTTCAACACGGACCCGGAACCCAACGGCGACATCCTGATCTATCCCGAGGGCGACCGTTCGGCCCCGCCCAGCGCCCGAATGCCCAAGGGCGGTTTCTATTTCGATTCGATCGTCCGCCAAGAGCCGATCGATGACGACAACCTCAACGTGGAAGACAACCTGGAAGAGTTCAGCCCGATCTCGGACGAGGACCTGAACCACTTCGCCGCGGAGGCCGAGCGGCTTTCCCAGCAGAGCGACCGGGCCATTCTGGCCAATTTTGGCGGCACGGCGTTCGGCGACATCGCCCTGGTGCCGGCCCCTTGGATGAAACATCCCAAGGGAATCCGCGATGTCGAGGAATGGTACGTCAGCACGGCCCTGCGGTTCGATTACGTTTATGAGCTGTTCGATAGGCAATGTGAAATCGCGCTAAAGAACCTCGAAAAGATCCACGCCTTGGTGGGCGACAAGGTGACGGGCATCTTCGCCACGGGCACCGACTTCGGCACCCAGGACGGGCCGTTCATCAGTTGCCAAAGTTATCAGAAACTCTATCAGCCGTTCCATAGCCGTGTGAACGACTGGGTACACCAGAACACTTCCTGGAAGACGTTTCTCCACTCGTGCGGCTCGATCATGCCCTTGCTACCGGGAATCATCGAGGCCGGGTTCGATATCATCAACCCGGTCCAGTGCTCGGCCGCCAACATGGACCCGCGAGAGCTCAAGGAGAAGTTCGGCGACAAGGTCACGTTCTGGGGCGGCGGGGTCGATACCCAAAAAACGCTCCCCTTCGGCACGCCGGATGACGTCCGCCGCGAGGTCAAAGAACGTATCGAGATCTTCAACCAAGGCGGCGGGTTCATTTTCAACACGGTCCACAACGTCCAGGTCGGCACGCCGGTCGAGAATCTGGTCGCGCTGTACGAAACGGTGAAAGAGTGCCGGAAGTAAGCAGTGGTTAGCGGGCGGTGATTAGTGGTTAG
>CAYYOX010000413.1:1462-6429 GCA_964473065.1 uncultured Planctomycetaceae bacterium
GTGGGGGAAGACCACAGACGCCCTACCAGGGCCTTTCCATCAGCGAGACGATCTGCTCGGCCAGGCGGTGGATTGCCCGTTGATGGGCTGTGGCGATCGATTGTCCCGACTCGGGCAATACTTTGGCCTTGCCGCCGACCATGGCCAAGGCCTCGGGTAGTTCTACGGCGGCCGTCTCGCGCAGTACGTGCCCCTGGTTGTCGATCCAACTCACTTCGACCATCAGATTGGTCTGGATCTCGCGGGAGTCGCCGCTTCGGGCGCCCACGACCACCCGTTTCGTCTCCTTCACGATTCGACCGGTCAAGATGCTGTCGGCGTCGGGCCGGCCGGTCACTTTGTACGGCGTCTTTTGCTCGATCTCTTTCTGCACGGCCTCGGTCAGGCGCTCACCCAGGTTCCGCCGAAAGCTGCCCGACTCGAACATCGGCACGTAGACCGTGCGAATATGCCCCGGGTAGAGCGTTTGGTTGCCAATCTGGTAGCCGGCACAACCGGTTAAACCAAGCAGCAGCGTGACAAGCAACCGTTTCAAAGCGCCATGTCGAGGGTTCGCCATATCGTTCGACCGTTTAGCGGCGGGGCTTGCCCCGCGTTTTTTTGGGAGTGTTGTTCGGTTTGAAACTGTGTGAGTTGGGCTACTGACCAGCCCGTGGGGTTCTACTCTTTTCTCTCGAAGCGGTCGGTTAGCCAACTGAACCGGTTGGGTGGCTCGTCCGGCTCGTTGCGGATCTGCTCGAGTCGTGCCTGGGCTTGTCGTGCCGCAGCCGAGAGGGGATATTCCTTGATCACCGACCGATAGTAGAAACGGGCCGAGCCGAAGTACTTTTTCCTCTCGTAGTATTCGGCATCGGCGATGTCGCGTTGGGCCTTCTCTTCGGCGATTTGCTGACGCGTCTCGAGCATCCGTTGACGCTCTTCGCCCAGCTCGCTCTGGAACTGTATGATCGCCTGCTCGGCAATCTCGTCGGCATCGGCCAGCGGCGAATCGTCGTAGATCCGGCCTTGGTAAACCCGCATCTTCGCCTGAACGGCCAAGAGGTGCGCCATCTTCTGGTGCTCGCTCTTGGGATACTCCTTCCGCAGGATGTCGAAGTGGTAGGCCGCGTCGGCGTAACGCTGCTTTCTGAAGTACGCATTGGCGGTGGCCATCACCGCGTCGTCTGCCAGCGGGCCGATGGGGTCCTTCAGCCGAATCGTTTCGTAGGCCTTGATCGCGTTGCCGAACGTGTCGAACATGGGCTGCTTCTTGTCGGTCACGTTGGGCGTAACGGGCCAGCGGGCGTTCTGCTCGTGCAGTTTTTCCCAGTATTGCCCGATCGCGAAGAGCCGTTTCGTCGTCTGGTCCAAGTGCCGGGAGTTGTCGTACTTCTTCAACAACCGATCGAACGCGTCCTGTGCCTTGGGATACTTGTCGGCAAAAAAGAGGCTCTCACCCTGCCAGAACATGGCGTCCTCTTCGATCGTCGAGTCGGGCCACCGCTTGCGGGCGTCGTTGAACTTGTCGGCCGCCTCCGCAAAGTTCTTCTCATTGAATAATGTTTCGCCCTCTTCGAACAGCGCCTTGGCCACGTTCTCGTTGGGACCATAGCCGGCCGCCTCTTTGAGATCCTTGTAGACCTTGCTCGGCGCCAGGTCGGAAAGCCCGAAACCGGATTGCTCCTCCGGCTGAGGCTGCTCGGGCGGAGCACCTCGCGGCGGGCGAACCGGCTCGACGGCCGAGGCTTGAACTACCTGCGAGGCGGGCTGGGCTGGCGACTCCTCGCGTTTTCTGCCGGTCAGTCGATCGAACAGCCAGCCGCCGTCCTCGTCAGCTTCCGAAGCCGCGGGCACGTTGGGCGAGTTAGGCGCCGGCGGTACGCCTGCGCAACCCGACGCGATCCCCAATACGAGCGTACTAAAAACAAACAATCGCAATCCGTGCGTTGACATTTTGGACATCCTTGTCCCTTTTTGTTTTCGGCCGAAAAGACGTCGGCCGGTCAGTTCCATAACGTGCCCAGGTACTGCTGCATCCGGGGTTTTCGTCCCAACAGGTGGCTGATGTAGTGATTCAATACGCCGCGCGTTTCACCCAAGGTTCGCGGATTAATCTCAATTCGTTGCCAGTTACGATTCTGCGGATCAGCCAGTCGAATCATCGTCTGCAACGCCCCGCCACTGACCGAAACAACTTGCCGTTTACCTGGGCGACACTTCTTGCAAAGCACTCCTCCGTCAAGCAGGCCGAACGCGACCCGGCCGGTCGGCTTGACCGTCGCCGAACACTCGACGCATTGGTCCAACGACGGCACGTGTCCCAACAACCGCAACATCCCCAACTCGAACCGCACGATCCGACGTTCGACCGGCTCGCCAGCGGCCAGCCCTTGCAGTGTCTCGTCGGCCAGATCGAAAAGCTCCGGATGAGGATCAAAATCGTCGGTCAACTCCCGCAGCAACTCGGCCACATAGTAGCCCGCATACAACGGTTGCAACTCGCGTCCCGGCGGCCGAAACCTTCGCAGAAGCTTGGCCTCGGTCAGCAGATCCAGAGAGTCGGACGATTTGTGGAGGAAGACTATTCGACAGACGGCCAACAGGTCAAGGGCAGACTCGAAGGGCCCCTTCAATCGTCTGCCTCCCTTAGCCAAAGCGCCTATCTTTCCAAATTCCCGCGTAAACAGCGTCACAACCAGGCTCGACTCGCTGAAGTCGACGGTCCGCAGCACCACGGCAGTATCTTTTTCGGCAGCCATGACCAAAGTGAACCAGATTTCCTCCCGTCGGGCAATGCCAGGGAAAACGTATGCATGTGAGCGGATGGCGCTAGCCCGGATTATTCATGACCCTGAGAATTGCGTGACACACTGTCGTAGCTACGTTCGCCAGAACGTGGTCGTAACCATCGGACACGCCCCGCGTTCTGGCGAACGCAGCTACAAACCCATGAATAATACGGGCTAGCCGAGTATGTCTACCGGCTATTGTCCTGAAGCGCAGAGCATCAACTCGCCGACCGAGTCGTCTTCGCCCATCCAAGCCGGCCGCGGTGGATAGTCGCCGTAGAAACGCTTTACGTAATTCCGATGCCAACGCGACGGGCAATGGGGTTCCCAGCCGAAGCGGGACAACGACCGTTTGCTGATCCGCCAGTTACTTACGTCGCAGAGTATGGCGTCGACCCGCTTCAGTCGGGCGATCTGGTCCAACACGTCAAGGGCTCGGGTTACACTCCCCAAGCTCGTTTGCCGGGCCGACACGATGTACTTTAGCGCCAAGAAATTCGCGAACCCCCATGGCTGGTTGTAGTAGAGCAGCAATCGATCTCCGCCTCGGCGACGATGATGCACTCCGCCGAAGATGATGATTTCGGGGCCCAGCAGCATCTTCGGATAGGGCCGAAGCAGGACCCGGCGAAATCGTCCGTCGACCACTTCGATCACGCCATACGGCCGCCGAGCGAGCACATCGGCTTGGGTCTCCAGGTCGGTCACGGTCTGAAACAGCGGCGCCACGGCACAGATCCTTACGGGAGTAGAAAATGCTTCCATCACAATCCTAGCCCAGGAAGATCGGTCCCGGGCTATTGGCTACCACCCTTTCGGTGACGAGGCATAGCACTACAGGGCTAGTTTCTGCCTTCGAGCCGGAAAATCGCTGAGAAATCGGCTGATTTATTGAAAACGCCTGGATTTTTAGCTCGCAATCTGAGAGAATAAGTTTTGGGCAAGGAGTATGCGCGCGAAAACAAGGAGACTCGAGATGAACGTTGTGACGAAAAGAAGAGGTTTTACGTTGGTCGAGTTGTTGGTGGTCATCACGATCATCGGCATGCTCGTGGCTCTGTTGTTGCCGGCCGTCCAATCGGCCCGCGAGGCGGGACGTCGGACGCAGTGCCTGAACAACCAAAAGAACTTGTCTCTGGCACTGCAAAGCCACGAGGCCGCCAGAGAGTCGTTCCCCGGCTACCTGAACTATCTCCGTGAAGACAAGAATGGCGCCGATGTGGTCGTGACGTGGGTCGGCGCGATCTTGCCGTACATCGAACGTTCCGATCTGTGGAACCTGTTCAACAGCGAGCGAGATGACACCGTGTTTACTGCGGACATGGTTCTATACAGCGTTGAATTGGAACTGTTGATCTGCCCGAGCGATCCTCCCGAGTCGAACCCTGACGGCCCGCCGCTGGCGTACCGTCTCAACTGCGGGCGGTGGGACAGCGAAATGCAGAGTACCTCGAACCAAGATCCCTCGGCGCCACCCACCTCACCAACGGTGGACCTCCGCATCAACGGCCTTGCCCACAATTGCAACCTTATTCCGGACAATCTTGACCCTCCCACGCCTGACTACAGAGCAGTCACTTCGTCGCTGGGCTATATCAGCCAGCGCGACGGCGCCCAGAACACGTTGTTGACTTCCGAGAACGTCTACGAAGCCTACGGTGAGCTTGGGCGAAATCCCAGTTGGGACCCCTTGGACGACGGGACTCGAGCATTGTCCGAGAGCGGGAGCCTGAATGCAGATCCCGAGCTAGTTGAGCAACTCGTCGGCTTCATGTGGATGGTCGGCGACAGGCCGGAAGACTTGAAGAACGCCATGCGAATGGGCGGCAGTGTGCCGGGGAATGCTATCGAATTTTTCGGTCCCGGACCGGGCAACGCAGCCTCGCGGCATGGTGACGGCGTGGTTGTCAGCTTCTGCGACGGGCACGCCAAGTTCCTGGCCGAGGACATCAGCTACGTAGTCTTCCAGCACCTGATGACGCCCGACAGCCGCAGGGCACGGCAGAGCCTCGGTCTTGGACCCGACGACCCCAACCTGTTCGGCGTGCTCAACGAGGCAGATTTCTAGGACAAGGCCCGGGCGCCATGGCCGCGCTTGTCGTGGCCATGGCTATGGACTTGTTCCAGAAACAACTTCCCACTTAGGGTGGCTGGTGGCTGAGCGCAGCGAAGCCCCAGGACCCGGACAACTGGGGCACC
>CAYYOX010000414.1:0-6419 GCA_964473065.1 uncultured Planctomycetaceae bacterium
GCCTTGCCTTGTCGATGATTCTTCAAGCGGCCCAGGAGAAAGCGTTCGCGGAATTGTCCGCCGATGCTGGTGAGTTGCTCAACGAAATCAGTCGCTTGGAACTGCCCGATCCGACCACCGAGGGTCAGGCCCGGAAGCAGCGTGAGGATTACCTGCACAGCCGAGAGGACCTGCGAGGTTTCGGGCTGACGCTGGTCGACCCCCAGTGGCGGGTTGCGGCGGTGCTCGGGGAATCCGATTCCGGCTTGCCATTGAACCAATCTCGCGAAAGCACGCTGAGTTGGGTTACTCCACTGGATCAGGGGCCGCTGGATCGGGGACAAAGTGGATCGGACCACGTCAGAGGATTGCTCCACATGCCCGACGGCCGTCGTGTGGCTTTGGCGTCGCGGCTGAGTCACGGGACAGGCTACGTTGTGGCGGACCGGTTGCTCAGCGATGTCGAACTGTCTCCGAGCGTCGCCATCGGCACGCTCCCTGCGACAGGTGTCATCGCGTGGATCTGGACCGGCACCCTCTTGACGGTGGCCGGCTATATAATCCTTATCCGGTGGTACGACGAGTTGACCGCAAAGCGTGTGCAAGCCCAGACGACTTCGCTGAAACGTGTTCAATCGCTGATGCGCACACGAGATGCAACCATCTTTGGGCTTGCGAAACTGTCGGAATCGCGCGATGCGACAACCGGACACCATCTGGAGCGAATCGCTGCGTACGTCTCGCAGCTCGCCATGGCGGTGCACCACAACCCGAAATACTCCGATGACGTTACGCCCCAATTCATCGAGTTGATTGGCATCAGTTCTGCCTTGCATGATATCGGCAAAGTTGGAATCGAGGATTCCATCCTATTGAAACCCGGGCCTTTCAATGAAGTGGAACGAGCCCGAATGGAACAACACTCGGCGATCGGCGGAGAGTGTTTGCAGGAGATCGAGCGGCACCTGGGAAGTTCGAATTACCTGCAGATGGCGCGAAATATCGCATTCTTTCATCACGAACGCTGGGACGGCACGGGATACCCCAACGGCCTCGCCGGCGAGGATATTCCGCTGGCAGCTCGAATCGTTGCCGTGGCCGACGTCTACGACGCACTCTCGACACGGCGGCCGTACAAGGAGCCCCTACCACACGAAACCTGCGTGACCATGATCCGCGATGAAGCGGGTAAGCACTTCGACCCGGACCTTGTGGAAGCGTTCTTGAAGATTGAAGGCGTGTTCCAGCAGATCGGACGACAGTATGCCGATCTCTTCACAGAAAACATTTCGCCGGATTTCGCCGTGATGAGCTTCGGCGAGGATACGCCAAATGCCGCGTTTGCCGACCCCGAACCGATGTGCGGGGGAAGTGAATGCGGCTAAGTGGAGCCGCCCGGTTTGAGGCCAATGATCCAGACTATTTCCATGTCCAAATACGGGAGCATGAGTACGATGCACGAAAGCCTTTCCAAAAGAGACAAACGCGTTTTCGAGATCACGTTGATCCTCGTTTGCCTGGGGCTCACCTGCCTGCTCTACACGATGCAGGGCTACAAGATGGTGATCCTCAATTTGTTCTTTCTTCCGGTTGCCTTAAGCGGTTTCTTTCTGGGACGATATCTCGCAGGTTTGACGGCGCTTTTATGTGCCCTGTTGGCATCCTGCGTGACGGCCCTCTGCCTCGCGGATCTGGTGCCGCCGGTTTCGGCTTTGGTCGTGGCACTCGCCGTGACCGTGTGGGCAGCCGCGCTGGGGTTGACGGCGCTGTTGATCGGCACGCTCAGCGATGACCGAAATAGCAAACTGCAGGAACTCCACGAAGCCTATGTCGGCGTGGTTGAGGTCCTGTCCCAGTACCTGCAATGTTCTCAGCCACATGCCAAGGCGCCATCCGTCCACGTGGCCAAACTCAGTCAACAGGTTGCCGCGGCAATGAAGCTTTCACCCCGGCAGATTGACGATGTTCGCGTCGCCGCCTTGCTCCACGGCGTGGGAAACATCGAAGTCACCACGCGAGTCATACGACGTGCCGTCGGCACGCTCGAAGCGAAAGCTATCAACCCGGGTGTGCATACCTTCCAGGGCGCCGATCTGGTGTTGTCGCTTGGCGCCGTCTTCAAGGGAGTGATTCCTTTGCTCGCGAACCAGGGTGAAGGAATCGCCGAAGTGCAGGGGCTCGAAGAATTGGGCAAACCGGCCGAGATCCCCGTCGGCGCCGAAATCATCCGCGCGGTCCGCTCTTACAGTATGCTGACAAAGAGCACTGTGGATGCCGAAGGCTTGACTCCCGTGGAAATTGTCCGGAAACTTCGCCGCGACCGCACGGCACATTTGAATCCCGACGTGCTGGACGCCATGGAACGCATCGTATCGCGGATCGATCACAATTCCCCAAACCCGGCCCAAGCCGCCACACTCCCCCAACTCTGAAGAAACGGAATCCAGACGTTAAACCGGGGCGTGAGTATTCACCGAGGACTGCGTGACACACTGTCGTAGCTACGTTCGCCAGAACGTGGTCGTAACCCTCGGGCACAGAATCACGGGCCCTCAGCAGACTTTTCTTGGATCTCGTAACGCCCTACTACAGAACATGTTACGCCATTCCCTTGGCCTGTTCTGTTAGTTTCTTAACAAAACATTGTTGACCGACGTCCGCCGGGCTGGTAGAATCCGTTAGTTATCTAACAGAAAGGAGCCCGCTCGTGGCACGACCAACATCAAAAATCCTCACTCAACGCGAGGCGCAAATCATGGATGTCCTTTGGGATCTCGGTTCCGCCGCGGCGGAGAAGATCCGCGAGGCGTTGCCGGATGAGCCGCACGACTCGACCGTCCGGACGCATCTGCGGGTGCTCGAGTCGAAGGGGTATGTTCGTCGCAGTAAACAGGGGAAGGCCCACATCTATCGTCCGGCAGTGGCACGCAGCAAGGCCCAAGACAAGGCGATCCGAAATCTGCTGGCCCGTTTCTTCAGCGGCTCGCCCGAGGCCCTGATGGTGCGGCTGCTGGAAGACGAACACATCACGGCCGAGAAGCTCGATGCGTTGAGACAGTCCAGAATCGATCCCGACCAAGAAGAAGACCAAGGAGATCAGCCATGAGTAACGTCATACTGGCACAAGTGCTCGCAACGGACCAGGCGTGGGCGGTTGGCGCGGATATCGCGGTTGGCGCGGACATCGCCGTGAAGGCCACGCTGCTTATGGTTGCCGCCTTATTGTTGGATCGGGCATTGCGCAATCGCCATGTCCTGGCCTGTTCCTCCGTATGGAACGCCTGCCTGATCGGGTTGGCTTTGCTGCCTTTGGCGACACTTGCCTTTCCCCGACTTCGAATCGAATGCCTGCCACTCCAGACGGCGATGACCGAGGCGAGCCGTTCCGCGATGCCGACCGAAACGACTCACCCAGCTTCCATCCCAAACTACTTGGACATGGCGAAGACCACCACGGAGCCAATCGCCGAGGCTCAGGAACTCGAGACTGGACCTGAAACGACGACCGAGAGAAACGCCATGTCGGGTGGGCCAGTGGATCCGCAACGAATTGCCTGGGGGACGTGGCTCCTGTGGGCATACGTGATAGGGGTCGCGATCGTTGCGGTGCGCCTGGCGTTTGCGTTTTGGACGGTCGGATCCTTGCGGCGCTCGAGCATGGAGTTGACGGATCCCGACTGGACCGAGGCGTTGGGTCGCTGGCGCCGGGAGTTGGGGATCGGTCGCCGGGTACAATTGGCCCAATCTGAGCGGATCGACATTCCGGTGGTCGTCGGCTGGCTTCGTCCGATGATTCTTGTGCCCAGCGACATGGTGGCCAAGATCACGCCCGGACAGCGCGGCGCGATCCTGGTCCACGAGCTGGCCCACGTCCAGCGGGCCGACGTGTTGTGGCAATCGCTGCTGAGCGGGTTGCAGGTGGTCTACTGGTTCCATCCCTTGGCCTGGTTGTCGGGCCGAGCGATTCGAACGGCGCGCGAACGGGCCTGCGACGACTTCTGCGTCCACTGGCTGGGGAACCACCGGGAGTACGGCACGGCGCTGATCGATCTGGCCGCCAGGCTGATCCGCGTCCACCGGCTGGCGTTGGGATTGGCGGTGGTGCGCAGCTCGAAGATCGAACAGCGGCTGGCCCACATCGACCAGAGTCCCGGAAGCCCACGCTGCTGCTATCGCCGGCCGGTCCGCACACTGCTGCTGGGCATCACCGCCGCGTTGACGATCCTGCTCGGTTCGGTCGAATTGGCCCGAATCGACGCCACGGCCGAATCCATCATAACGGCGGCTGAGCCTACTCCACCCCGCGCGCAAGAACAGCCGGCCAAGGCAACCGACAGCGGTCAGATGCGCGTACGGGTCGTTGACTCCTCGGGCAAACCGATCGCCGACGCCAAGCTGTCGCTAACCGAGTTTGTTCAAGGCGAGAAACTCAAGACGGAACGAGCCAGCGATGCCGACGGTGTTGCTGTGTTTGAGGTGCCGAAGAAACCTCAACCAGTATTGCGTGTTTCGGCAATTGCCAAGGGGTACGTGCCGCTGGAGAGGACATGGGGCATCCAACCGGACGATTCGATTCCTGCCGAGTTCACGTTCACGCTGCACGAAGGCGTGCCGGTCGGCGGGATCGTGCATGACGAACAGGGCCATCCGATCCCCGCTGCGCAGGTACAAGTCATTGTGCTTGCCATTCCGCCTGACCCGGAGGAGTACTTGCGTCCGAGGATGCGAACACAGAGGCCATTAACGGACACCGAAGGGAAATGGAGTTGCAGGGTGAGGTCGAAGGATGTGGGGGATCTGGCGATCATGGTCCGGCATGACGACTATCTCGACAACCATATGCCGGGCCATAGTATGGCACCCCTTGAGCAACTGCAAGAGTTGGAGGCTGCGTCAGTGATGGTGAAAGGGATCACGATCGAGGGCACGGTTACCGATCCCCACGGCGCGCCCGTGGCCGGCGTACGCGTCGTGAAAGGGCATGGGTCGGGTTTCAGCTTGATCCTTGCGGGTGGCTCCACTGTCGGCGCGTCCTCGAATGCAGAGACATGGTCCGTGATCGGAGCAGGCCCCGGGATGGGCGCCCCAATCGAGACCGACGCGCAGGGCAAATATCGCCTACCCAACCAGCGCCTGGGGCAGGTGTTCTTGACGACCGGTGGCGCCGGGCTGGCGCCCCAAGTGCGCAAGGTCGTGGTAAGGCCGGACCTGGGGCCGGTCGATTTCCAGCTTGCCAAGGGCCGCGTGTTGCGAGTGCGGGTGGTCGACCGCAAAGGCAAACCGGTGGCCGGGGCATCGGTTATCCCTGTGCGATGGAAAGCGGGCGGCTTATTGGCGGGACTGAAACTGACAAAACAGACGGACGATCAGGGGCGATGGGTGTGGGACGGTGCTCCCGAGGATGACGTAACCTTTTGGGTTCACAAGAAAGGCTATATGCGCGTCGTCGACAAGGTTCTGCCGGCGCAAGAGGAGGAGCACGAAGTCACGCTACCGCCGCCGCTGAGCATCTCGGGCCGGGTCGTCGATGCCCTGACAAAAGAACCGATTGACAAGTTCGACATCTCGCGTGGCACGGTCCATACGGTCGACAGCCGAGAGATGGTGACGTGGGGATATCGCCCCGAGGTGATCGAGCATGTCGCGTATCCTGACTATTCGGGCGAGTTTGCCACGGTCGGCTATACCTACACGTACACGGCCACGGCCACGGCCACTTATTTCGTTTCCGGGTTGTCCGAGGATTTGCAGGGACCCGAGTTTCGGGATGGGAAGTATCGCGTCGAGTTCTCCAAACCCACTCGGGTGTGGAAGATCCGGATCGAGGCCGCCGGGTATCAGCCGATCCTCTCGCGTTCAGTCCGGTCGGATGAGGAAGAGGTGACGGTCGATTTCGAGCTGCGGCCGGGCCAACCGGTAGCCGGCGTGGTGCGCTTGCCCGACGGGAAGCCGGCCGCCGGGGCGGAGGTGGTGATGTGTAGGCAATCGGAAACCGTGCATATCACCAACGGCGTCTACTTCGCCCCTGATCCAACTGTCAAGTCGAAGACCGATGCCGAGGGCCGCTTTTCATTGGCTGCGCAAGCAGAACCCTATTCGCTGGTCGTGCTCGGCCCGCAAGGGTTCGCCGAGGTGGGGCAACAGGAGTTTGCTGCGTCGGGGCAGATCACTCTGCGGCCTTGGGCCCGTTTGGAAGGGACCGTGCGCCTGGGCAACCGGCCCACTTCATCGAACCGGCCCGGTGCCAATCACTTGATTGTTCTGAACTTTATCCCCTCGGTCAGACCGGCTGCACGATCGATCTGGTTCAACTACGAGACAAACTCGGATGCCGAGGGGAAATTTGCTTTCGAGCGAGTGATTCCCGGTACCGGGTACATTCAGCGATACGCCCACTTTGGCGATGAGAAGAAGTGGAACAGCGAAGGCGGGTTCCAGGT
>CAYYOX010000415.1:0-6396 GCA_964473065.1 uncultured Planctomycetaceae bacterium
AAGAGACCCTCTCGAACCAACTCCGCCTCTTCCACGAACGGGCCCTGCCCGACCTCACCAATAACATCAAGTGCGGCAACTCGCTGATCGGGCCCGATTTCTACGACAACAGGCAGATGAGTTTGCTGGATGAGGAGGAAATCTATCGAATCAATGTGTTCGACTGGAAGGCGGAGTTTCCCGCCGTTTTCAAAGGCAAGACGGCTGGGTTCGACGCCGTGATTGGCAATCCGCCGTATGTGCGCATGGAAGCATTCAAAGCGATCAAGGACTACCTTCGAGAGAACTATCTGGCTCACGAAGAGCGCGCGGACCTTTACGCGTACTTCCTGGAAAGGGCACTTGCAGTTGTGAATACCGGGGGGCGCGTGGGCATGATCGTTTCCAATAAGTTTGCAAAGGCGAAGTACGGAAAGCCACTGCGCCATGTTCTGGCAACGAAAGCGAGCATGGAAACGGTTGCAGACTTTGCCGGAGCCAACGTGTTTGTCGGTGCGACCGTAAGGACCATGGTGTTGATCGCTCGTCCGGCATCGCGAGAAAGCACGAATGATGTGTGTTACATCCCTGTGCCCGAGCCGGATGCGATCACCGCTTTTGCCTCGGGGCAAATGAAAGTTGAGGATCACGCCAGCAAGAGTTCCTATACTATTCCGGCAGACGCCCTCAGCGTCAACACGTGGCATCTTATGCCGCCAGATCACACGCGACTACTAGAGAAACTCAAGGCGGGGCGCGAGACGCTCGCGGCTTTCACCAGCGCCAGAGCATTGTTCGGAATGAAGACCGGGTTCAACGACGCTTTCATTGTTGATCACGACACACGTCAAGCTCTGATCACGGCCGATGCTGGAGCAACGACCGTCCTAAGGCCGATTCTCTTTGGTCGCGACGTCCGGCGCTACCATGTTCGCGATGCGGGCCGCTTTGTGATATACTGCCACCCTGATCGAGATATCAACGACTATCCCTCGATCCAGCGTCATCTATCGAAACATAAGAGTGTTCTTGCCAAGCGTGCGGGAAAACAGGAGTGGTTTGAGTTACAGCAACCAGCTGTCGCATTGCTTCCATCCCTTCGGAAGCCAAAAATCGTCTATCCGATCATCGCAAATGAATGTCGGTTTACATTGGACGACCGTGCCTACTGCATCAACGACAAGCTCTTCATCTTGCCCACAGATGATCTTGCCTTGCTGGCCGTGCTCAACTCGCGCGTTGCAAACTTCTATTTCTGCACGGTGTGTGCCGCTCTTGAAGGAGGCGGTGATCGCTACCTGGAATTCCGGGCACAGTACGTTGATCCTTTCCCGGTTCCGGCTGGCTTGCGAGATCCACGGGTTCGCTCAAGTTTGCTCGCGCTGGCGAAGCGGTTGCTCTCGCTGCACAAGGACATAGAGTCTACGAAGACGGCTCACGCGAAGACCGTACGTCAGCGTCAGATCGACGCGACGGACCGGCAGATTGACCGGCTGGTCTACGAGTTGTATGATCTGACCGACGAGGAGATCGCGATCGTCGAAGAGACGACGGCACGATGAGTAGGCCTCCGTGCCAAGCAAGGTATGCCCTTGGGCGGGGCAGACACGTGCCGCGTTGGGGTGAAATATGCACGTTATACTTGGGTAACCGCTGTGTTAAAGGTGTTTTTAGACCAGAATCATTGGATTTACTTATCGCGGGCTTTTTACGGGAAGCCGAAAAGGACTGAGCACGTCGAGGCCGTTGCCAGTCTTGGCATCAAGGTCGACGAAGAGAAGCTAATGCTTCCGCTGCAAATCAACCACCTTGTGGAATTCCTCCGCGCAAACGACCGGGCACGCAGAGAGCGCCTTGCTCATGTTTTCGAACGCTTCACCAAACGGTGGTTCTTCGGCCCCTGGAGCGACGTGCTCTCGTATGAATTCTCGCTCGCCATTTCAACCGTTTTGGACACGCCCGAAACCGTTCAGAAGCCTGAGATGTTCGGAAAGGGAGTCGTCTTCTCAATAGGCAAGGCCGCGTGCCAGACTATGCTCACCAGTGGCAAGGCACCCCTCCCGTTGCCACTCCAGGAACAGTTGACCGCACTTCCGGGAATGCTTCGCGACCTGTTAACCTTTCCCAATGAACCCGGTCGGGAGAGACAGGTTTCGAGTAGCCTCGAACGGGGCGAGCGATATGCAGACGCGTGCGAGCGCTGTCGGACACCTCCTCACAATAAACATGTGGCTCGTCGCGCCCGGGCAGCCCTTTACATGTACGAGCACCAAAATGAGTTGGAGGCGCGGATGATGGCGGCAGGAAAGACATTCCAAGACTTCCTCGCCCTGGATCCCGACGGCATGTCGGATTTCTTTGATTATGTTCCGAGCTTGAACGTTGATCGCGAGCTAACGGTCTATCGTGACAGACAGCGGACAAGGGCCGTCGAAGCAAATGACCTGAATGACATAGCATACCTCGCGCTGGCGGTCCCGTACTGCGATGCAGTCGTTGTGGAAAAATTTTGGGCGCACGCGATTTGTCAGTGCGGGTTGGATCGCAAGTATGGCACAGAAGTGTTCGTTGATATCCAGCAAGTTGTTGACTGGTTATTGTCTAGATCGCTGTAGTAGCCGTAGGGTGGGTCTCGTGCCTCGACCCATCTTACCCGGAGAATGGTGAAGGATGAATGGGAAGGGGGTGTACGCCGTAGAAAGCCCTCAGCGGCAAGCGAAGGATAAAGGATAAAGGGGTCGGGAGTCTTTAATCTTCAATCGACCTTGCGCCCGCGAGGTCAGCCCCGCAAAGCAAAGCCCGCTGATCCAATCACGTGACAAACACAAAAAAGACTCCCGACCCCTTTAATCTTCGCCACATCTTGACACGGGCCAGCGGCCGACGGACAATGGGGATGGCTTTTTGAACAACTCCTAGGAAAAGGAATCTGTGATGAGCATACGTCGAAGTTGGCTTCTGTGGAGCGTGGTTGTCGGTCTGGTCGGTTGTGGAAGTATGACGGCTCTCGGGCAAACCGAAGAGAGCACCCAGCAGAACATCGCCGAGACGGGTGAAGCATTCTCGCAACTGGCGTCCTTCGACAACATGATGCGCGACTTTGTCCGCGACAACAAGATTCCCGGGGCGTCTTTGGCCGTGGCAAAGGACGGGCGACTGGTTTATGCGCGGGGCTTTGGCTATGCGGATCTCGAAGCCAAGCAGCCGGTGCAGCCCGAGTCGCTGTTTCGAATTGCCAGTATCTCGAAGCCGGTGACTGCCGTGGCTGTGATGCGGTTGGTGGATCTGGGAAAGGTGAAGCTGGACGATCGCGTGTTCGAGATCTTGCAGTACGAGCCGCATTTACCCGACGGCGCAGAGATGGACCCTCGGCTTGCGCAGATTACGGTTCGTCACCTCTTGCAACACACGGCCGGTTGGGACCGCGGCGTGTCGATCGACCCCATGTTTCAACCGGTGCGAATCACTCAGAGCCTGGGCAAGCAGCCGCCCGCCGAACCGGACGACATTATTCGCTTCATGATGGGCTGGCAACTCGACTTCGATCCGGGCGCGCGATACGCCTACTCCAACTTCGGCTACTGCCTGCTAGGGCGGATTATCGAAAAACTGACCGGCCGAGGTTACGAGGAGTATGTGCGGACCGACATTCTGGGGCCGCTGAATATCCACACCATGCGGATCGGCAAGACGCTCGCCGAGGGTCGGGCCGAAGGCGAAGTCCGGTACTACATGCCGTGGAAGAACAAGGGGGTTGCGGTCGTTGGCGAGAAGATCGGAGCCAAGGTCCCGCGGCCTTACGGGGCCTGGTATCTCGAAGCCATGGACTCGCACGGCGCGTGGATCGCCTCGGCCATCGATTTGGTCCGATTCGGCTCGATCGTGCAAAACGGCGAGCAATCGAAGGTTCTTTCCCAACAGAGCATGAAGGCGATGCTTGCCCGGCCCGAGGGAGCAGCCGGTTATGAAGAGAACGGCCAACCGAAGCAGAACACTTACGGCTGCGGGTGGATGATACACGGCATCGGCCCCAAGGAAAGCCGCAACTATTCCCACGCCGGCGCGCTCGACGGGACGTCGACGATTCTCTCGCTTCGCCACGACGGGTTGTGCTGGTCCGTGCTGTTCAACACGGGGCACTTGCCCGACGGAAAGCGTCCCTCAGGAAAGGTTGAACCCCTGATACACGAGGCCGCCAACGCCGTGAAGCAATGGCCCGAGCACGACCTGTTTCCCAAGGAGTGAGAGCCGCGGACGACGGAACTAATTCAGCGGCGCAACAGGCCGGCTGGAGAGCATCTCCTGGGACATTTGGCCGGAGCTTACGGCGTACTGGATGTTCGTGTCGATCTTCTGTGCGATCGTCGACGAGATGTGCTTGTTTCCGAACGTGTTGACCCGCACGCTGACGGTCGTCACGTTACCCTGGCTGGCCAGGATGATCTTGATCTTGTCGCCGGTGGCCGTGTTGGCTTCGATCTGCCCCTTGAGTTGGTCCTTGGCGTAGTGGCCGATCGACACTTCGGACTGCGCCAGGGCCGCCATCGAGGCGTCGAAGACCAGATCGATCGGATAGGGATAGTTCCGTTCGGTATCGCCGCGCGTATAGGCGACAGCCCCGGCGCCGGCGCCCACGCCCAGGACCGCTACGCCCAAAGCACAGCCTGACGAAACGGCCATCATGACGGCAAGTACTGAGCCCAGCAGTAAGCGGCCCGGTCGGCAAGGTGCAAGAATCTTCATCGGTCCCTCCGTGGCGATGCGACAATCCGTATACATTGTATCGGACACCTTGGGGAAAATGTTAATCGGGAAAGGGACGCTCTGGCACACGCAACTGGGGCCTCAAGTTCCCGTGCCCCCCAGTCTCGCGGGCATTGCCTGGCCGCCCGGTGTGGTTTATCCTAGAAGGTTTCGGTTAGCGGACATAGGCGTGGCATGGGAAGTATCGTGATGAGTAAGCGAATTGGGATTCAGATTGATCCGCGGGACAACGTGGTTACCGTGATGGAAGAGGCGGCCTCCGGTGACGAAATCCACTACGTTACGGCCGAAGGTTCTCGGCAGATTGCCACCCGGGAGGCCGTTCCCATGGGGCACAAGATTGCCTTGCGGGATCTTGCCATCGGCGAGCCGATCGTGAAGTATCGTCAAACGATCGGCACGGCGTCGAAGGTCATCGAACAAGGTCGACACGTCCACACGCATAATGTGCAAAGCGCAGTCCAAGGAGCCCAACGTGAAAGTTAGTTGCTACCTTCGGCCCGACGGTCGCCTGGGGGTTCGTAACCACGTGGCGATTATTCCCACCGTATTGTGCGCCAACGAGATCGCTCAGAAGATCGGCGAGAAAGTGGACGGCACGGTCGTTTTGCGGCACACGGGCGGTTGCACGTGCGGCGAGGACGTGGCGCGGTTGGAGCGAGTTTTGGCCGGCCTCGGATCGCACCCCAACGTGGTCGGCGCGTTGGTGATCGGCTTGGGGTGCGAGAATTGTAGCAGCCAGTTTGTTGCCGAGAGTATCGCGCAAACGACACCCTGGAAGCCGTTGGAGCGGATCGTCATTCAGGAAACGGGCGTCTCGAAAACCATCGAGCAAGGAACCAAGATTGTCCAGGGCATGGTTCGGCAGGCGAAGCAGTGGGAACGTCAGCAGACCGAGCTAAGCGGTTTGACGCTGGCTTTGGAATGCGGCGGGTCGGACGCCACCTCTGGTCTGGCCGCCAATCCGGCCTTAGGATTGGCCGTGGATCAACTGATCGACGCCGGCGCGTCGGCCATGTTTTCCGAAACGACCGAGGCCATCGGCGCCGATCACGTGCTGGCCCAGCGGGCAGTGAACAACGAAGTGGCGCGAAAGATCGTCGAAACCGTCGGACGTGCCCGAGAGAGAATGGTCGCGAGGCTCGCGCCCGGGGAGCATTTTCTGCCGCCGGGTAACATCAACGGCGGGTTGACCACTTTGGAAGAGAAATCGCTCGGCTGCATTTGCAAGACCGGCTCGCGGCCCATCACCGACGTGCTCGACTATGGCCGACCGCCCGAAGGCAACGGATTGGTTCTTGTCGACGGCACGGGGTTCGATATCCCGTCGATCACGGGCATGGTCGCCGGCGGGGCCCAGATCGTGGCGTTCACGACCGGGCGAGGGAGTCCCGTGGGCTATCCGATCGCACCGGTCATCAAGATCACGGGCAACCCGAAGACCTACCAGCGGCTGGAAGAGATCTTCGACATCAACGCCGGCACGATCGTCCGCGGCCAGGAAGACACGCCCCAGGTCGGGCAGCGGATCTTTCAACAGATTCTCGCCACCGCCGAAGGCCGATTGACAAAGGCCGAACAGTTCGGTTTCGCCGATTTCTCCATCGCGACCATCGCCGGGGCTCACGCCGGCGTGTGAGGGTTTGGCGTTTT
>CAYYOX010000416.1:0-6373 GCA_964473065.1 uncultured Planctomycetaceae bacterium
ACTACGAATACTTCGTCAGCCGCGAGCTGTTGATCGGAAAAGCCCTCTTCATCTATTGGCCCCATTCCTGGAACAGAATCCCCTATAAGAACATCTTCTTCCCCTTATTCCCGAATTTTGCTCGAATGGGTTTTGTACGATAAGCCCCCAAACCGACAAGTTACAGACCATGGATCGGAACTATGCTTGAAGTCCACGGATTGGTAAAGACTTATGGAAGCCGCCGGGTGGTCGACGGCGTCGACTTTCGCGTGCAGCGCGGCGAGATCGTCGGGCTACTCGGCCCCAACGGCGCCGGAAAAACCACCAGCTTCCGCATGACCTGCGGCATGATCGAGATGGACGAAGGGCAGGTCATCCTCGGCGGCAAGGACGTGACCAATTGGCCCATGTTTCGCCGCGCCCGCGACGGCGGCATGGGATATCTGGCCCAGGAATCGAGCGTCTTCCGCAAGCTCTCGGTGGAAAAGAACCTATTGGGCGTAATGGAACTGCTGGGGTTCGACCGAAAGAAGCGACAGCGACGTTGCGACGAGCTGCTCGAACAGTTCGACATCACCCGACTGCGAAAAGCCGTGGCCATGTCGCTCTCCGGCGGTGAACGGCGACGCTTGGAAATCGCCCGGGCGCTGGTCTCCGATCCGAAGATCATCCTGCTCGACGAGCCGTTCACCGGGATCGATCCGGTAACCATCGCCAGCATCCAAACGATTATCCAGCGGTTGCGCGACGAGGGGATCGCGATCCTGATCACCGACCATCAGGTCCGCGAGACGCTGCAAATCACCGACCGCAGCTACGTAATCCGCGCCGGGCAGGTCCTCTGCCACGGCACGCCGAGCGAAGTGCTCGGCAATGCGGAGGCGCGCAAATACTACTTCGGAGAGGACATCGAGATCGGCCGCCAATCCGCGCCTCCACCCCATCAAATCACCCGCCGCAACGTCCCGGCCGGGTAGACTCCGGCAAGGCACCGATCATCAGCAGATTCGTCGGGGCCAGGACGTACGGATAGCCGGCCAGCCAAGTGAGGATGCCGAGTTTTGCCAGCCCGGTCAGAAGTTTGGCACTGATGCCGCGCCACGGGTGGCCTTGTCGGCGATGGGCCTTCGATCGCAACGGAATTCGACCCACCTCTCGATCCAAAGGCCGGAAATCTCCCGGCCGGTCGGTGGCTGCCATGCAGCGATCCGGCTCGAACTGAAGCCGGGGAAACAATGTGCGAACGCCCTCGGGCGTAAACCGCCAATAGTCGGCCGGATAGGCGTGAATCTTCCACGCCAACGGGACCGAAACGCAAACGCATCCGCCCGGCCGAAGCAGCCGCGTCAGATTCTCCGCCATGGCCAGCGGCGCGAGGCAGTGTTCCAACACGCTTTGGCAGAAGATCGTCCCGAACCGCAGCCCGTCAAGTTGCTGGTCGAGCGTCTCGAACGGGTCGGTCAGGTCCAGTTGCAAATCGACGCCCGGCCCATCTTCCCGATCGACGCCAAGGTACCGATCGCGTGGGGCAAACAGGGCCCGCAAGTCCTGGGTACTGCCATAGTCTTTCGAGCCGACTTCGAGATACGGCCCGTGCAACTCTTGGGCGAATTTACGGATGAACGTTAGCTGGTTGATGTCGCCCATGGTCGCACGTCATCCGCCGGATAGCAACGGAAACAGACAGACCACGTCGCCCGGCTGTAGTTCCGTATCGAGTTGCTCGGGAAACTGCTGCCAGCCCTTGCCGTTGAGCGGGGTCATAATCTGAGGATCCGGCAAGGCGATGTCCCGCTCGGCGCGCAGCCACGCAGCCAGATCGCCCAGCGTCGTGCTCGGCGGAAAGTCGACCTGCTCCTCGCGACGGCCCGCCTGCTCGCGCAGACTGACCATGTACTTGATCTCGATGCGAACGTCTGTCGGTGATGCGTTCATGGGACAACCGAAACTCGATTTGATATGCCAATCCTCCAAAGCCCACCGACTGCGTTCGGTGGGATCTCCCGCAGCGCAGTCCGGGGGCTTGGGTCGATTCTATGTGACAATCCCTGTAAGCCCCAACTTCTCGACCGTTTCCGGCTTGGGCACGCCGTCGCTGTCCCAACCGCGCTCGGCGTAGTATTCGTCGAGCATCTCGTCGTACATCGCTTCGGTCAGCACGCGGCCCTTGATCGGGCCCGAGGGGACGGCCTCTTTGACAATCCGCTCGGGCATCAGGTCCTCGTTGCGGTGAACGCCTTCGCGGTTGAGGATCAGCCGTTCGAGCGTGTAGATTCGCGTGCCGATGTCCAGCAGCTCGGGCGTGAAGTCGTAACCGGTGACTGCCTCGATCACGTTGCCGGTGGGGCTGTCGGAAAAGCCCATCGAGCCGCGCACCACGGTGCAAATCCCCAGGCTGTCGACGTAGGCTCGGTTGTCCTGGATCGTTTTGACCAGCAGGCCCTTCCCCTTGGTGGCGAACCGATCGTATTGGCCGCTTTGCAACTCGGCGCGAATGGTCCATCCGCCCACGTTGTGGCAGGCCCCGCGGCTCGACGTGCCATAGGTCAAAGCGTTGCCGTAAAAACCTCGCGGGTCGTAGGCGGCGAACGGCATCCCCTTCACCGCCAGGATGTAGCGGCTCCACTCGGGATGCTTCGCCTTCACGCCGTTCATGCCCTCGGCCAGCAGGTCGCCGATACCACGCCGCTCGGCAATCAACTGCACCAGATCGACCAAAGCCTGGGCGTTGCCAAACTTCGCCTCGATGCCGTCGGTATCTTCGCTGGTGATCAGACCGCGCTCGAACAGTTCCATGGTCAAGGCGACCGCATTGCCGGCCGAGATGGTATCGATCCCCAGGTCGTCGCAAAGCTCGTTCGCTTTGATGATGGCCGCATAGTCGTCCACGCCGCAGTTGGGCCCCAGCAGCCCGATCGTCTCGAACTCGTTGCGGCTCTTCGCACCGGCGAACGGGCCTTCCTTCACCTCGCAGACCTTGCCACAGGCCACGGGACAACGGTAGCAGGCGTAGTTCTTCACCCAGTACTGATCCCGCATCGTGTGGCCGTCGACCTTGCTGGCGCCTTCGAAGTGGGTGGTTTGCAGGTTGCACGTGGGCATGCAACCCAGCTCGTTGATCGGCTCGATATACTGGGCCGTGCCGTACCGGGTGTGGTTGGCCCGCGTCTCGCGAAGGTTCTTGATCGCCTTGCTTCGGATCCGGTCGATCTGCTCGGGATCGGCCACGGGAATTTCGCCCGTACCGACCACGACCATGCCCTTGAGCTTCTTCGAGCCCAGCACGGCGCCCGGCCCGCCGCGTCCGAAGGCCCGCGTGTCGACGTTGATGTCGCAAATGCGCACCAGCCGTTCGGCCGCCGGCCCGATCGACAGGGCGCCGGCCCGTTTCTCCCCGATCGCCTCGCGCAACAGGTCGAGCGTTTCGTTGGATGACTTGCCGACCCAAGGCCCCGCATCGCCGAAGTTGACCTGGCCGTCCTTGATCGTCACGTAGGTCCACTCGTCGGCCTGCCCTTCGATGACCAACCCGTCGAAGCCGGCCTGTTTCAACTGCGGCCCGAACTGTCCGCCGCAGTTGGAACAGAGGTACGTGCCCGTCTCGGGCGACTTGGTGGCCAATTGGAACTTGGTGGTCGAGGGCAAGGCCACGCCGGTCATCGGCCCGGTCATCAGGAAGACCTTGTTCTGCGGATCCAACGGTCCGACTTCCGGGGCGATCTCCTCATAATACATCTTGGCCGCCACGCCGCGACCGCCCAGCAGCATCTTGAAATCGGCCGGGTCGATCGTCTCCACCCGAGTTTGTCTGGTCGAAAGATCAATCCGCAGGATCTTGCCTAGGTAGGCGCCGGTGAACATTCCTAATATCTCCTCTGGTTACTGGTTTGTTTCAGTGTGGCTGGTGGCTGAGCGAAGCGAAGCCCCAGGGCATCACTTTCTGGGGCACCGCTGCGCTATGCCCCAGCCACCCTGTCGTCATTTACTGATTATCAACAATCGCCGCTTTCCCGTCGATCTCGACGATCCGCTTGCGAAAACCTTCGGTCTCGATCGTGCCGTAGTCGTGGCCCGCGTCGCCCGGGTAGACACAGAACGAGATCAGCGGCTCGTCGCCCGTGTTGATCGAACGATGGGCCCAGCGGGCCGGCACATAGACGGCCACGTCGGGTCGCATCTCCTGGGCGTCGACCTTGCCGTCCTCGGTCTCCATCAGCATGTAACCTTGGCCGCGAACGCAGAGGTAGATCTCGGCCGTGTCGCGTACGGCATGATAGTGGCCCTTGGTCATGTAATACTCGCGACCGATCTTGCCCGGCAGCGTGACGCTCATACACCATTGCAGCTCGCCGGCCAGCTCGGGAATCTTCTTCTCGTAGACCTTATAGATGACCGGATCGCCGGCCGCCTTGACCGCCTCCTGGTCCTCGTACATCTCGCCCATAGCACTGAGATGCCGCTCGTAAACGTTATCGGGCGAACTCAACGTGCCCTCGACACGATCGATCGAGGCGGAAAACGGTTCGGGGATAAACATGAATAATTACTCCTTTGTTCGTGCAACCGTCCCTATAAAGCCGCGACCGTTGGTCGCGCCCCGTGGACCGGGAAAATGATCTGTTTGTATTATCGGCGCGACCAACGGTCGCGGCTTTATATACCGCGGGTTTAGGTTTGCCAAAAGCCCAGCATGTGGTCGTACACCCGGGCGAATTCTTTTAGTATGGTTTGGTATTTCTCGACACCCTCGGGCCTCGGCGGGACGGTCTTCGAGGTGGCGGCGCGGCGCTGGGCTTCGGCCGCTACGTCGTCGACCAACCCGGCCCCGGCAGCGCCCAATATGGCGGCGCCCTTGAGGCCCGCTTCCGGCTCGTCGGAGAGTTCCAACGGCATCCCGAAGATGTCGGCCTTGATCTGGTTCCAAAGCTGGTTCCGCGTTCCGCCGCCAACGCAGAGGATCCGCTCGATCTGGACGCCCAGACGGCGGAACAACTGCATGTCCATGCCGGCCGCCAAGGCCACGCCCTCCATGGCCGCCCGGGCGAAATGTCCCGCCTTATGGTTGAGCGTCACGCCCATGTACGCACCGCGTGCCGACACGTTGTCCAACCGCCGCTCGCCGAGCATGTAGGGATAGAAGATCAGTCCTTCGCTCCCCTCGGGTACGGCTTGGGCCATGTCGATCATCCGCTCGAACGACACCTCGCCGTCGACCGAGCTGAGTAGGTCGCGGCACCAACTCACGCTCAGCCCGCCGGTATCCAACAGTTTGAACGGGATCCACCCGTCGACCACGTGCCGCAGGTTGAACACGGACCGATGGATCAGCGGCTTGGCACTGTGCATGGCGAACAGCGTGCTGGTGCCGGTCACGTCCGAGGCGATCCCTTCGCCGACAATGCCGAACCCGAGCATCGAGACGGGAAAATCACCGCCGCCGGCCACTACCGGCACGCCGGCCGGGATGCCTGTGGAGCGCGAGGCCGCTTCGGTGACCGTGCCGATCACTTCGTGCGAGGCCTTGGCCGGGGCGAACTTCTCCAAATCAACGCCAACCACCCGGGCCATCTCGGCCGAGTAGTCGTCCTGCTGCCAGTCCCAGAGGTACGAGCCGGACGCCTCGCTCGGATCGGTCGCCGCAACATCGGTCAGCCGATAGTTGATGAAATCCTTCGGCACCAGGAACCATCGCGCCCGATCGTAGGCCTCGGGCTGATTCTCTTTGAACCAGAGGATTTTTGTGCCGGTCCACGAAGGGACGATCGGGTTGGCCGTCACCTGGGCTAGCTTGTCTTCGTCGTGGGTTTGGCGGATCTGTTCGCATTGCGTCTGACATCGCTTGTCGCACCAAAGCTGTACCCACTCGGTCGTGACTTTGCCGTCTTCATCGAGTCCGACCATGCCGTGCATCTGGCCGCAGGTCGAGACGGCCGCCAACGACTCGGGCGCCGTGCCGGTCGCTTGCAGCACTTTGCCGATGGCCTGGCAGGTCTCTTCCCACCACGAGTTGGGCTGCTGTTGGGCCCAACCCGGATGCGGGCTGTCGACCTCGTGCTTGATTTGCTCGATCCCCAGAATCTCGCCGTCGGCCGTGACGATGGCCGCCCGGCTGCTTTGCGTGCCGATGTCCAGTGCGAGGATGTTTTTGCTCATCGGGTCCCCTCCACCACGACGTGAGGCGGCGTGCGTCCCTCGAAGAACGCGCACAGGTTTTCGACCGAACCGGCCGCCATGTTGACCAACGCTTCGTGTGTGTAGGCGCCCATGTGGGGCGTGAGTACGACGTTGTCGAGTTCTTCGTACGGCTTAGGATCGACCGGTTCGACCGCATGGGCATCCAGCCCGGCGCCGCGGATCGTGCCGCCACGCAGCGCGTCGAGCAGGCCTTCCT
>CAYYOX010000417.1:0-6365 GCA_964473065.1 uncultured Planctomycetaceae bacterium
ACCCTGCGCCACGCAAACGTGCCGGTATGTGCCGCAAACCAGCTATCGAACCGTCTACCGTCGAGTTCCGGTAACGACCTGCCGGACGATTACCGGTTGCGACCCATGCACCGGATGCCCGACGACGACTTACCGCCCGGTCACAAGTTGGGCGTTTCGTCGGCAGTTGGTCCCCTACACGACGTATCGCTTGGTTTATTCGAATCGTTTGGTCTACTCGAATCCGTGTGGCTCTTGCGGAACGACCGGCTCGGTCTTTGGCCGCGTTTTCGGGGCACCGAGTTCCGGGTGCTCTTCGTGCCAAGTGGCACCTTCAAGCAGTCAGGTCACGATTCCGTACTCGTCCGACTCGGGCACGATCCAGCCGAGGTTGGATGTCACGCCTGCACCACGCACGTTCAAAGAGGAGCCGAAAGCGGCGACCGAGACCGAGGCGCTGAAACCGATTCCCGAAGGGGAGACGCAGTTGAACTCCTCGCCCAGCTTGATCGGCCCCAGCAACCGCACCACCTCGCGGCCCGTTCGCCAGACGGCTCACTTTCAACTGATCTCGTCACCGGTCAAGCCGGTCGACGACGGCGGTTGGCGTGCGTCGAGCGACTGAGCCGCCAGACATATTCATCAGATCGCGCGGCCCGTCTCGAATCGTCGAGGCGGGCCGTTCGCTGTTCTTGACGGCCCGGGGCTCTTGGCTGATGTTCCCTGCCGGCTTATGATGGGAATACTCTCAGGAAGGAATCTCGCGAGCCATGCCCGCCAATCTCACCGCTCAATATCTGAAGGCCGAGGAAGAGTACCGTCGGGCCGCGTCCGTCGACGAGGAGCTGAAATGCCTGCAGGTGATGCTCCGGGAGATCCCCAAGCATAAGGGGACCGACCACCTCCAGGCCCAGTTGAAGTCGAAGATTTCCAAGGCCAAACGGGAAATCACCTCCGGAAAGACGGCCGGCAAGAAAAAAGGCGGCGGCCTGAAGATCCCCCGGCAGGGTGCAGGGACAGCCATTCTTTTGGGTGGGCCTAGCTCGGGGAAGAGCCAGCTAGTGGCCAGCCTCACCGGAACCCACCGGGAAGTCGCTGAGTATCCGTTTACGACCACCATGCCCGCCCCGGCCATGATGCCTTGGGAGGATGTGAACGTCCAGTTGATCGACACGCCGCCAGTGACGGCCGACTTCATGGACAACCCGCTACACGGCCTGATCCGAGCCGCCGACTTGGCGATCTTGGTGGTCGATTTGGGGTCGGACGATGGGATCGAGCATTGCCAGGACGTGTTGGACCGAATGTCGACGACCAAGACCCGGCTGGCCGCCGAATCCTATCTCGACGAAGAGGACGTGGGGCTCTTTTACACGCAAACGCTATTGGTCCCCAACAAGATCGATCTGCCCGAGGCCCAGGATCGATTGGACTTGCTGCACGAGCTTTGCCCGCTGGACTTTCCCGAGTACGTGGTCTCGGCCAAAGAGGAGACCGGTCTGGAGGCGTTGCGCGACGCGATTTACCGGGCGATGGACGTGGTTCGCGTCTACACGAAGCTTCCCTCGTCAAAGGAGCCCGATTTCGACCGCCCGTTCACGATCCGCTGCGGCCGCACGCTGCTAGACTTGGCCGGCCAAGTGCATAAGGATTATGCCAAGGGACTAAAATTCGCCCGCGTCTGGGGCACGGCCGTCCACGACGGAACGACCGTCAAAGGAGACTATGTATTGCATGATAAAGACATCGTCGAACTGCACCTGTGAGAGAAGGAGTCAGGGAAATCTTCGTAGGGTGGGTCGAGGCACGAAGACCCACGCGAAGGATAATGACGAAGCACGAATGACGAAAGGAAGAAGCTTACTTCGTCATTCGTCATTCGTGCTTCGTCATTTAGATTTCCCAGCGTGGGTCTTCGTGCCTCGACCCACCCTACGTATTCCCTAACCCCTTCCCCACCATGACCAATCCTGACATTGCGGCCGTTTTCGGGCAGATTGCTGATCTGCTGGAGTTTCAGGGCTCGAATCCGTTTCGGATTCGGGCTTACCGCAATGCCGCGCGCATGATTCGTGATTTGCCCGAGTCGTTGGCCGAAATCGTGGCCGACCCCGACCGTAAGCTGACCGAGCTTGAAGGGATCGGCAAGGATCTGGCCGAGAAGATAACCTCGCTCGTGTCGACCGGCTCGTTGCCGATGCTCGAGGACCTCTTGACCGAGATTCCCGAGACCGTGTTAGCCATTCTGCGGATCCCCGGGCTGGGGCCGAAACGGGCGGCCTTGCTGTATAATGAACTGGGCATCGCGACCCTGGACGAGCTTCGCGACGCCTGCAATGCACAAAAGGTTCGCAACCTGAAAGGCTTTGGCGCCAAGACCGAGGCGACCATTCTCGAGGGGATCGATCTGGCGGCCCAGGCGGACGAGCGGATGCTTTGGGCCGAGGCCGATCTGCATGTGCAAGCGATCCTGACCCATCTGCGGCAGTGCCCGGCCGTCGAGCAATTGGAGGTCGCCGGGAGCTATCGTCGCGGCCAGGAGACGGTCGGCGATCTCGATTTCCTGGCCGTAGCCAGAGATTCCGCCGAAGTGATGGATCAGTTGGCTTCGTATGCCGACCTGAACACGGTCCTGCTGCGCGGCGAGACGAAGATGTCGATTCGACTGGCCGACGCGCTGCAAGTCGACCTGCGCGTGGTGCCGGCCGAGTCGTTCGGGGCGGCCTTGCAGTACTTCACCGGCTCGCAAGCCCACAACATCATATTGCGAGGTCGAGCCAAGGACCGCGGGCTGAAGCTCAACGAGTACGGCGTGTTTCGCGGCGAAGAGGCCGTCGGCGGTCGGACCGAGGCCGAAGTCTATGCCGCATTGGACTTGCCGTGCATTGCACCCGAGCTGCGCGAAGCCCGGCGCGAGTTCCAATGGGCCGATGCGGACGAGTTGCCCGAACTGGTCGAACTGGGCGATATTCGCGGCGACCTGCACGCCCACAGCACGTGGACCGACGGCACGGCCACGATCGAGGCCATGGCGTTGGCCGCCCGAGAGCGCGGGTTGAAATACCTTGCCATCACCGACCACTCGAAGCGCGTGGCCATGGTCAACGGGATGAACGCCCGCCGCACGGGCGAGCAATGGGCGCAAATCGACAAGATCAACGAACGGGTCGAGCGGATTACCGTGCTCAAGGGGATCGAGGTCGACATCCTCGAAAAAGGCGGGCTCGATCTGCCGGACGATCTGCTGGCCGAGGCCGATTGGGTCGTGGCCAGCATCCATTTCGGTCAGAAGCAATCGCGCGAGCAGATTACCGACCGCGTGATCGAGGCGCTGGAGAATCCGCACGTGGCGGTCCTGGCTCATCCCACCGGCCGGCTGATCTCGCGACGTGCGGCCTACGAGATCGACATGGAAGCGGTCATGCGCACGGCGGCCGAATATGGTAAGATGCTCGAACTGAACGCGCATCCCATGCGACTGGACCTGGACGACGTGGCTTGTGCGGCGGCCAAGAACCACGGCATCCCGATCGTGATCTCGACCGACGCCCATCGGGTCGACGGTCTGGAGTGCATGCGTTACGGCGTCCAGCAAGCCCGACGCGGCGGGCTGACCAAAGCGGACGTCGCCAACACGCGGACCTGGAACCAAATGAAAAAGCTGATCGGCAAGAAGAAGTAACCCCATGTCCGCACTCGTTGCCATTGCTCCGCTGTTGGTTGTCTTCCTGCTGTTGGTGTTTCGCGGTTGGTCGGCCAAGCAGACCATGCCGGTGGCGTTGGTGCTGACGGCCTTGTTGGCCTTTTTCTACTGGCAGGTCCCGGCCGTGCGGATCGCGGCTGCCTCGATCGAAGGGCTGGTGATCGCCGGGAGTCTGCTGTACATCGTCTGGGGTGCGTTGCTGCTGTTGTTCGTGTTGAAACACTCGGGTGCGGTGACGGCCATCCGCAACGGGTTCCGCAGCATCTCTCCCGACCGGCGAGTCCAGGCGATCATCGTGGCCTGGACGTTCGGGTCGTTCATCGAAGGGGCCGCCGGATTCGGCACCCCGGCCGCAGTCGCCGGGCCGTTGTTGGTGATCCTCGGTTTCCCGCCAATGGCGGCCGTGGTTGCCGCACTGCCCATCCAAAGCACGCCCGTCTCGTTCGGGGCCGTCGGCACGCCGATTCTCGTTGGCGTGAACACGGGTTTGCAGAACCAATCGGTCGTGACCGACTTCATCGCCCAGCATGCCCCGCGGCCGGAGAACTACGATCAACTGCTGCTGATGATCGGCGCCCGGGTAGCGATTATCCACGGGATCATCGGCACGCTGATCCCGTTGTTTGTTGTTTGTCTGCTAACGCGGTTCTTCGGCGCCAACCGGTCGTGGCGCGAAGGCCTAGGCGCGTGGAAGTTTGCTCTGTTCGCGGGTTTTGCTTTCACTGTGCCGTATGTGCTGTTGGGTGTGTTTCTCGGACCGAAGTTCCCGTCACTGATCGGAGGCCTGATCGCCTTGGGTCTGACCGTGGGCGTGACCCGGGCCGGTTGGTTTCAGCCGCGCGATGTTTGGGACTTTCCCGAGGAGTCTGCCTGGGACCCGCAATGGCGCGGCAATCTGCCGGCAGCGATTGAGGAAGAAGCACCGCGCCCGTTGTCGCTGGTGATTGCCTGGACGCCCTACCTGCTGGTTGCGTGCCTGTTGGTAATTTCGCAAGTGGCGCCGCCGGTCAAGCAGTGGATCGGCCGAGCGTCGTTCCAGACGTTCATCCAAGACACGGGCAGTCCGGCAACGAGCATCGTGGCCAAGCTCAACGTGCTGGCCTTGCCGGGCACGACGTTCCTGATCGCGGCCTTGGTGTGCGTGCCGTTGCATCGGATGAAGCGGCGGAGTTTCCTGGCCGCCGTGGGTGAATCGGGCCGCGCGGTGGCCGGCGCGGCCGTAGCCATTATCTTTGCCGTGCCCATGGTGCGGATCTTCATCCAATCGAACGTCAACGACGCCGGGCTGGCGAGCATGCCGGTCGAACTGGCCGACTTTGCTGCTTCGGCCGTCGGGTCGAGTTGGCCGGCCTTCTCCGCCGTGATCGGGGCCATGGGGGCCTTCGTGGCCGGCAGCAATACGATCAGCAATATGACCTTCTCATTGTTCCAGTTCGAGGTGGGGCAACGGATCGACTTAACACCTTTGGCCCCGTTGTGGATCGTCGCCCTGCAGGCCGTCGGCGGAGCGGCCGGGAACATGATCTGCGTGCACAACGTCGTGACCGCCTCGGCCACTGTAGGATTATATGGCCAGGAGGGCGCCCTGATCCGCAAGACACTGATCCCCACGGCCTATTATCTCGCGTTCGCCGGAGTGATCGGTTGTGCCGTGTTGTTGCTCTAGGCTGATGCATCGGGCATAATACGGGCTGGGGAATTCACAGTAAGATACTTCGCCTAGTCAAAGGAGCCTTGAGATGACCGATACGAAGCGATCCTCGCGACGACGCTTTCTCCGATACAGTGCCGCCCTGGTCACGGCTGGTGCGGCGGCGCCGTGCATCATTCCTCGCGATGTGCTGGCTGCCGAGGACCAACCGGGGGCCAACGATCGGATCGGTATCGGCGGGATCGGGATCGGGCGACAGGGTTCTACGGTCTTGCGGGGTTCGTCGCGGCAAGGTCGCGTGGTGGCTATCGCTGATGTGAATCTCCCGCGTGGCGAGAAGACGGCTCAAAAGTATCAGGCCAAGGCCTACCAGGACTATCGAAAACTGTTGGAGCACAAAGACATCGACGCGATCGTCACGGCCACGCCCGACCACTGGCGTGCCCTGGGGTGCATCCACGCCGCGCAGGCCGGTGAGGATCTCTATGCGGAGAAGCCCATGACCTTGACCATCCGCGAAGGTCGACTGATGGCCCGGGCCGTGAGAAAGTACAAACGCGTTTTCCAGACCGGTAGCCAGCAGCGATCTCAGGCGGCCAACCGCTTCGGTTGTGAACTGGTTCGCAACGGCCGGATCGGCAAGATCCATACGGTGATCGGCCACAACTACGCGAGCCCTTGGGAGTGTGCGCTGCCCGCCCAACCCGTGCCGCAGGGACTCGATTGGGATATGTGGTGCGGTCCGACCGAGGTTGTCCCGTACCACGCCGACCTTTACACACCGCGAGCCAACCCGGGCTGGATCTCCTTTCGACCCTACTCGGGCGGCGAGATAACCGGCTGGGGCGCGCACGGCTTGGACCAAATCCAATGGGCCCTGGGAATGGACGAGAGCGGACCGATCGAAGTTTGGACCGAGGGCGAGAAGTTCAACCCGCCGACCTATGCCAAGCCCGAGTCGCGCACTCGCGGCGACAAGGTCTGTGCCAGCCCGATGATATCGCGCCCTTGCATGATTGGCGGGATTGCCTG
>CAYYOX010000418.1:0-6352 GCA_964473065.1 uncultured Planctomycetaceae bacterium
AGCCCGACGCGCCGGGCGTGATTACTGTGGCCGACGTGTATCAAGGCCTGCCGGGCGTGCCGCGAGGGACGGTCAAGTACCTGCGGATCCTCCAATCGCACAGCAAGCCGGTCCACCGCAACCCGCAAACACTGGACGTCGGCGCCGGCTCGGGTATGGACCCCCGCGGCGTGCTGGGCACGGTGCCGGTCGAGGCGGACGGCTCGGCCCATTTCCTCGTACCGCCGAACACGCAGATCTTCTTCGAGGCGATCGACGCAAACTTCCTGGAAATCCGGCGGATGCGGAACTTCATGAACCTACAGCCGGGCGAACGGGTAAGCTGCGTCGGCTGTCACGAATCGCACGCCACGGCCGTGCCGGGAGGAATCATGCCGCTGGCCATGCGCCGCGGACCGTCGATCATCGAACCGCCGCCTTGGGGCGCCGAGGCGGTCAGTTTTCCTGAACTGATTCAGCCAATTCTCGACCGGAATTGTGTCGACTGTCACGATGGCAACGAGGGGGCCGAAAAGAGCTTCGACCTTCGCGGCCGCGAGATGGTGCTGGCCGAAGGGGCCTTTTTCTATCCGAACATCGGCCGGGCCAAGGTCAGCGATTCGTTCATGGCCCTGCTGCCGCATGTCGATTTCGTCAAAGTCGGCGACTACCAGGGATCGCTGGTGCCGCTTGCGCCTTATGCGACCGGTTCGGCCAAGAGCCGGCTGATGCAATTGCTTCACGAAGGTCATTACGACGTTGCGATCAACCGGGCCGAGTGGCGTGCGTTTGCCGCATGGATCGACTGCAACGCGCCCTACTTCGGCAACTGGGAAGACGTCGACTTCGTGCCGCCGGGCGGCGGGCCGCCTGCCTTACCGAACCCTCCCAGCGCCGAACAGGTCGAAGCGAGAAGACAACAGTTGCAATCGCAAGCCCCCGACGGGACCCGATTGGCGGCCTATCTCGACTGCGGTCGCGCCATGGCATCGGATAAGAACGATCCGGTGCGGATCCTGTCACCCCGCGGCGGCACGTGGCTCTATACGGCCGAGAAAATCGAAGGCGTCGAGCCGGGCCATACCTCGATTATGTTCGCAGGGGCCGAAATCTCGCTTCAACTGAGCGGGCTGAAAGCCGGACGCCGCTACCGCGTCGGGCTGTCCTGGTGGGACTTCAACAGCGTCGCTCGAACTCAGAGCGTCCACGCCGCCACGGCCGACGGCGACGCCCAAGTCGAACTGCTCGGGCCCACACTCCTGCCGCAATACGAGGGCAAAGGCGAACTGCCGGGGGAGTTCTATCTCGACTTGCCCAAGGAGCTAACCGACACCGGCGCCGTGTGGTTGACCATTCGCAGAGAAAGCGGCGCCAACGCGGTGCTTAGCGAGGCTTGGGTGGTCGAGTAGCAGGCGCTATATCGAGTGATCGGGATGTCGAATCGCCAACACGCTCTCTACACGAACGAATTCTGGCAAAGACTCAAAAAAACCTGCCCGGGATACAAGTCCCGGGCAGGCTTTCAAATCAGTCGAATTGTCAACCGTCAGTAGTGTTAGCGAACAATGATGCTACGGCTGGCCTGACGGATGTTGGTGCTTCGCAAGTACGAAGCGGACGGGTCGGCTTGCGGCGCCTCGGGCAGCGGGGCTGCCTCTTCCGCAGGTGCTTCGGCCGGAGCAGCGCTCTCGATGACCTCACCACCACCGCATCCACCGCAACCGCCACAGGCGGCTTCTTCGCAGCAGGACGGTTCGCCACAGCGCGACTTCTTCTTGCAGCCGCCGAAGAGGTCATCCAGCAGACCCAAGATCGGTCGGCAGCACTTCTTCTTCTTGCCACAGGGATCGTCGCAGCAGGACGGCTCTTCGCAGCAAGCAGGTTCTTCGCAGCAGGCCGGCTCTTCGCAGCAGGACTTCTTCTTGCAACCAAAGTTCAGCAGGCCGCCACCGCAACGCTTCTTGCGGCCACAGGACTTTTCGCAGCAAGCGGGCTCTTCGCAAGCGGCTGGTTCTTCGCAGCACGCCGGCTCGGGGCAACACTTGGGCTTGCGGCTACGCGTTCGGCAACGCTTCTTGCCACAGGGCTTCTCGCAGCAACCGGCAGCTTCTTCGCAGCAACCGGCGGCTTCTTCGCAGCAAGCCGGCTCACCGCAAGCTCCGCCACACGATTTCCCGCAACGGCCATCCAACAATCCTTTGAGACCTGAAAACAGGTCGCAACGAGACCGGCAGCGACTTTTGCCGCAAGCAGGCTCTTCACAACAGGCGGGCTCGGGCGCACAGCATTTCGCCTCAGGCTCGCAGCAGGAGACTTCGGCACAGGCGTCGCACCCGCCGCAGCCACCGCAGTTCAGCCCTAGCATTCGATCCAAGAGTTCAAAGCTGAACCCTTGGCTGCACAGGGCTACGCTCAGGATGAGCGCTCCAAAAATGGTCTTGCCTCTCATTGAGCAACAACTCCTTTACAATTGAACCGGGGGTGCTTGGGGGTCCTTGGCCGGACGACATAAAACCGGAGTGTTACGTTTTTTCCGATGTAGCACTCGAAAACTTGGGCGGGTTCCCCCATGGGTAAGAACCGACTCAGGCTTGGCTCCTGTCGCGGACGCGGAAGGTGGGTCAGCAACCGCAGTTCTCTCGGTGTACTGCGTCAGGACCGTCGAGCCTTTCCGTGACTCGCAAAACCGATTCGGCTACCTGACGCACCCTCTAAGCGTGCCGCCTAGGCACGCGCAATTCTCAAAGGGGTAGTAACCGTATCGGCCGCGCCGCGCAGAGCCCTTGAGTGTACGGAAACTATTTTCAGCAAAAGGTTTACCGCTCCTGATGCGCAAACAATTCCGTCAAAATAAGGCAGATAAGCTTTGACGATATTGCGGCGTCATGGCGCCCGCTTTGCCCCCCGGAATCCTTGGCTAACCGGCAAACTCGATCGTACTTCACTCGGCTGCCACAATTGCCAACTAGCTTCTCTTCAGCCTAACCATGGTCGAGCGACCCCGTCGTGGCGATCAGTTGGGACTTCTGGTAGGATGGGAGGCTGATGCGGAAAACCAGCGATAAGGCCCTTTTTGCAGCGTATTGCAATGACGGAACCCTCGACAAAACGCTACCGGATCGTCGATTTTGACCGTCTACCGGGCACCCCCTGCTCGTGCGGGATGGCGCGACGCGCCTTGGCCGATGTGCCAGAATTTCCCGGCACGCTGCACCGCACCGAAATCAAGACCGACGCCAAGCTGCACTACCACCGTCGACTCTCGGAGACGTATTATATACTGCACTGCCAAGACGACGCCCAAATGCAGTTGGACGACGACCTGATCCCCGTTCGGGCCGGAACGTGTGTTTTCATTCCGCCCGGCGTTCGACATCGGGCCATCGGGCCAATGACCGTGCTGATCGTGTGCCTGCCGAAGTTTGATCCCGAGGACGAGGTGATCGTCGACTAAAGAGTAAGCGGCAGTGTCAGTGATTTGATGTGCCACAGTGCGGCAAAGCCGCAGCCGAAGTGGAGGGGTTCAGGGTTCGGGGTTCAGCACTTGGATTCAAGGTTTGCCCCGAGATTCTGAACCCTGAACCCCGAGCCCTGAACCCCCGCGCCCGCCTCACCACGAACCGCAAGATACGAATCAACTCCCCCCAACCCACCGAGCGATTCGCCCCATGCAACGAATTATGAACATACCTCTTGCCGCGATAGGCGGCCTGCTGTTTGCAAGCTGGATCGGTCTGACCGCGCCAAGCCATGGCGCCGATTGGCCACAATGGGGTGGCTCGTCCGCACGGAATAACGTCTCGGAGGCCACAAACCTTCCCACCGAGTGGGACGTCGGACAATTCGACTTCAAGACGGGGAAGTGGAAACCGGATACGGCCGAGAACATCCTCTGGGTGGCCAAGCTGGGGTCCGAAAGCTATAGCACGCCTGTGATCGCGGGAGGAAGGATCTTTTGCGCCTCGAACAACGACGCGGGTTACGTGCCACGTTATCCCAAGGAGACCGATCTGGGGTGCCTGCTCTGCTTCCGGCAGAGTGACGGACGGTTCGGTTGGCAACTCTCTCGCGAAAAACTCCCAGCCGGCCGTTCGGTCGACTGGCCCAGCGTGGGGATCTGTTGCTCGCCCTTGATCGAAGGTGATCGAGGTTGGATCGTCACCAACCGCGGCGAGGTCGTCTGTTTCGATACCGACGGTTTCTACGACGGTGTGAACGACGGCCCCTACCGGGAGGAACCCAACTCCGACCGCGAAGAGGCCGACTTCATCTGGCGATTCGACATGATGCGAAGCCTCGGTTCGATACAACATAACATGTGTAGCTGCTCGGTGACGGCCATCGGTGATCTGCTGTTGGTCATCACGGGCAACGGCATAGACGACGAGCACAAGAGCATTCCGGCCCCCGAGGCGCCCAGCTTTATTGCCCTGAACAAGCACACGGGCGAGCTGATTTGGGCCGACGCCTCGCCGGGAGAAAACATCCTGCACGGCCAATGGGGTTCCCCGGCCGCGGCCGTGATCGACGGCGTCCCGCAAGCCATCTTCGCCGCCGGCGACGGTTGGATGTACAGCTTCCTTGCCGAGCCAACTGGCGACAAGAAGGCCAAGCTGCTGTGGAAGTTCGATTGCAACCCGAAAGAATCGCGTTGGAAGGAAGGCGGACAGGGCGATCGCAACAGTATCGTCGCCACGCCGGTGATCTATCGCAACCGCGTCTACCTCGCCACCGGCCAAGACCCCGAGTACGGCGAAGGCCAAGGTCACCTCTGGTGTGTCGATCCGACCAAACGCGGTGACTTGAGCGAAGAGTTGGTCCTCGACAAGGACGGTAATCCGGCGGCTGCGCGAAGGATTCAAGCTTGCGACAAGCAGGCCGGCGAGGTGGTCAAGCCCAATCCCAACTCGGCCGTCGTCTGGCACTACGCAAACCACGACGCCAACGGCGACGGGCAGTTCGACTTCGAGGAGGAAATGCACCGCACGCTGGGCATGGTGGCCATCAAGGACGACCTGCTAGTGATCGCCGATCTGGCCGGGCTGTTCCATTGCCTGGATGCAAAGACCGGCAAAGTCCACTGGACCTACGACATGCTGGCCTCGATGTGGGGCTCGCCCCTGATCGCCGACGGCAAAATCTTCATCGGCAACGAGGACGGCGAAGTGGTCGTGTTCGAACTCTCCAAGGAGCAGAACCTGTTATCGAAGAACAACATGGGCGGTTCCGTCTACAGCGCCCCCGTGGCCGTCGACTCAGTGCTCTACATCTCCACCCGCAGCCACTTGATCGCGATCGGCACGAAATAACTATAAAGCCGCGACCGCTGGTCGCGCCCAACTGTATCCAAATCGCTTCGCTGCCCCTACTACTTCCACCGATCGATCTTCACCCGAATCATCCAATCACCGCCGGTGAACCGCCCCGCCGGCTGGCCGGGCTCGCCGACCAGCGACATGCCCTCGGCGTCGTGGCTGACGTCGACGCCCTTGGTCGCCTCGGCATTGAAGTTGGCACAGATCACGAACTTCGCCGGCACCTTGGTCGGCTTGGTCCGCAACGAGACCCACTTCTCCGAACCGCGCTGGAACTTCTTGTACGGGAACGGGAAGTCGGCGATCTCGTTGAACTTCTCGTCGCACAAGGTGATATGAAAATCCTCTTTCGGCGGCGCGGGATGCCCGTAGCGTCCGCCGTGGATCCGCACGGCCGTCAGATACCACTCACCCTCTGGCGCCTCAAACGCCATGGCGTGTCCCCGGGGAAAACTCTTCTTGCCGCCCGGCTTGCCGTCGTCATGGGCCAGTTCTTCCGGCTTGCCGGTGAGGTCCATCAGCCGAATGTTGTCCGAACCGTCGGCCTGCTTCTCGACGAACTCTTGATCCTCCTGGCAAAGTTTCTCCAGCGGCAGCGTGAGGATCTTGCCGTTGGGCTTCTTCAGACGGACCTTGCCGTCCTTGAAATCAAGCAGTTCGGCCTCCACCGAAAACACGCCCGAGGCGTCGGTCCACTCCCGGGCCAGTGCGCCGGGCGTCCAAGCTGCGAACGTCAACAACCCTACAACGAGAATACGAATAGTCATAAGCCCTTTCCTCTCCTGAAAATGTGTTGGTTGACAAAAATCCGCCATGACGCAATCTCTATTCCGCCGGGACATCACCGCCAGGCGTCAGATACACTCGCACCATCCAGTCGTAGCCCTCGGTCACCGGTTTGTAACCGGAATCGGGTAATCCGATCAGCGAATGGGTCTCTTCGACGCCTTCATTGATTCCCACGTAAACGCCCTTGGTCCGATGGGCGTTGAACGAGAGGGCCACGTGGAACTTCTCCGGCACCTCGACCGACGGGACGGCCAGCGTGTACCAACGCT
>CAYYOX010000419.1:0-6351 GCA_964473065.1 uncultured Planctomycetaceae bacterium
GCCATCCTTCAGCACGCACTTCGCGCCGGGCTCGATCGTCAGCTCCTTGGCCGAGAAGAGTTGGTCGCCGTCGAGCCGGCCGTAGTCGATCCACTTGTCCGTATAGCCGTCGCCGGATCGCGACGCATCGACCATCGGCTCGAGATAGTTGTGCTCCTTGAAATGCGGGTCGACGTTCTTCTCCCAGTCGAGCTGTTCGATGATGTAGTCGAGGTCCTGGTGCTTGTCCTCGGGCACGTCTTTGACCAACAGACTCCAAGGCACTTCGCGTCCTTCGACCAGCGACTGGTACATGCCAAACACGTCGGAGCCCCATTGCGGCTCGTAGGTGCACAGCGAGCCCGGGGCATGGAGCACGCCCGCGGGAATCAGCCATCCGGTGCCCGGCTTCAGGCGATAGGCCCGGCTGAGGTCTTGGATGCCGTTGTCGCCCTTGTCCCAATCCTCGAGACACTTCCGCACGTCGTCTTTGGTGGTGCCCGGCTCGAGGCCCATGAACGTGTAATCGAAATGGTTGTCGGCGGCGTTCAGTTGCGGCGGGAAGTAGTAGCTCTCGGGCTTGCCTTCCTGGCCGGTCAGTTTGGCGTGCGCGGCGCTTTGGTGCATGTGATGGGGGATGGGGCCCATGTTGTCGAAAAACTTCGAGTAGACGGGCCATCGCTGGTACTCATCCCACATTTTCTGGCCAACCATTCGCGGGCCGGCCTCGGCCACGGCATCGATCAACAGAAACCGCTGGCCCTCGAACACGCAGTAGCTAAGCCCTTCGTCATCGGCCCGGCCTTCGTTGGCCGCTTCGGTCGTACTGGCGAACCAACGTTCGTCGATCCCGCCGCGATGCGTTCCCAGGGCGTACCAGTCGGTCGGCGCGAGCTTGATCCGTTTTCCCGGATGCAGGAAACTTCGCGGCACCCAAGCCGGCGTCAATCGCAGCAGTCCGCCCCCGGCGTCGAGAGCCCGCTGGAGAATCGCGCCCACATTATCTTTCTTAGCAATCGGCGAAGCACCCATAATGTTTTCCACTCCCAATCATTGTCCGGACGCCGACCGGCAGGGGTCGGGATCCTTTGGCCATGAAATATATTCCCACTAGGATCGGCATGGCCACACCGCGTCGGCCATCCGAGAGTCCCTTTTTTTAGTGATTTGTCGATCGATTGGCAAGTGAGTGAGTTGGGGGTAGTGGTATAGATTGAAATGGGCCAAGGGAAAAATGGCGGAAAGTGGGGTTTTGGGTAGTGCCCTAAGAGTGTGCTGCTGAGAAGGGCAGTCAAGATACAGCCGCCGATTGGTCGTCTCCTGACGCACTTACCCCCACTCGGGGGGTGGTGCCTGCTCAGTTGTCATCTTCGTGCTTCGCACGCAAGCGGAAACGGGCCTTGGGGTCACGATGGAACTTGCTCACGTATTCAAAGATACTCTTCGCCTTTAGTCCCTGGAGAAGAGAACGGGCGGCATGCCATGTTTTGGCGCCGATCAGACGTTGTGCTTCGCTGATATTGATTGCGCCGTGTTCAGCGGCATAATTAATGCACCGTCTCTCCTCCACGCTAAGGGTGGCAAAAACACTTTCCCCAACAAGATGACTGGCGTCTTTGTCGATCCACATTCTCCTTGTGTTGTGGAGGTTGCGGAGAGTTACGCGAACCAACGCATTGCCGACTTCCTTCTGCTCGAACTCCGGCTCTGGAAGCCGCGTTTCGAGCATGCAATCACGCATTCGTCGTGTCCCCTCGTTCTCGCATTTAACGAAGTCGAGGTAGAACATTGCATCCATCAAGAAGTAATTCCGTCGGTGGTGCACGTCGTAGATGTTTTCTGGGGTCACGAGGGGCGGAAAAGGCCCAGGGCTTTCGATAACGATCCTATCGTCAAATATTCTGACGAAAATGGTCATATTGCGCAAGCTATAGGACCGATGGACACAGGCATTGACTATCGCCTCGTACCATGCGTCATGAGGGTATTCGGGTTGTGTGTAGAACTTTCCGTCATTCCCTAGCGACGAAAATGTGCGGAGCTGGGAGTCTATCACTTTTTCCGCTTTCACGATCAATTCAGGTACGCGCCCCTCAATGATTTCATCCTTTACGACGTTGCGATCCTTTCCGGTGAGTTTTCGGGTACCTTCATATCTCTGGACCCGAATCACACAGCCTGGCGCAACCGCTTGCGGATCATTGGCGAACAACAGAGCGCATGCTGTGTTGGGCACGAATACGCTGCCGACATTCCTCCCTAAACGCCTATTTGCGAGAATCTGTTCTGGTGTGTAGACAGTGCGCAGTTGCTTTGCCTTGGCCACACTGGACACGAAATGTCGTATGGCTTCCATGTCAAAATCGTTGGGATAATCCAGCCCGCAAGGCTCCTGTTCGTGGTCGACCTGCCCCTTGTCAATCGCCAGTTCCCGTTTCTCTTCGTCGGTCAGCTTATAGCATGACTCACCCCTGCGGATGTAGGCTGCCCCTGACGTAGTTTCGACTACCTTGTCTTCCCGATAGTGGACTCGCAGTAATAGGATAAAGTCATCCTGTCGCTGGACACGCCCAGCCGGAATACGCTTGACATCATAGCGAGCATCTGGGACTAGCTCATGGCCAGCGGCTTCGATCGTGTTGAGTTGCTTCGCGTCTAGCTCGTTGCAGCCAAGTGTTGTACCATCGTCCCCAATACCAATAACAATCAGCCCGCCGTCGGGGGGCGAGTTGCCCCACATGCTGAAATAGCGTGCCAATTTGTCCCGGTGAATCCCGGGCGGTTTTCTCTCGATCCTGCTATCCTCGCTCAGTTTTTCAAGAATCTCCTGGGAAGCATTTGCGTAAATCTCGTCGGGGGATAACACCGCTGAGTGCTTGGCCGCCGCACAAGCGTCAAAATCGAACTGAAGTTGGGTTTGGGCCATTAGTCTTTTCCAGGTAACGACTTACGGCAAGCTCGAGCACGCTCGAGCACGCTCGACGAACCTATGCCATTTTGGGTTGTCTTGTTCTGCATGAATCCAGTCAATCGCAACTCCCGCAGCGGCCCGCGTCTTGGCGGCGCACAGTCTTATGCCCTGCCGGAGAGGTACGTGCAATCACGGATTGGATCGTGACCCACCCTCTCCACTTACGCGCCTCTTGGCAGCCCGTAGCAGCGCCTCGCGGGCCCAGGTAGACGTTTTGCCCTGGGCTGCTGTGTCGAGCAATGCAAGCTCAGTGGCCGACAGGCGTATCTGAAAGCGAATATCCCGCCGGTCCTCGTCGGACACCGGCGGCCGTCCACGTTGCGACTTTGTGCTCATAGCAGAATTGTACAGACAAAAAAAATCCCGTCAAGAGCATAGCCTCGCCTTGACGTGCGCAAACACGGCGATCCGATTGCCGCTGCGCGGCACCCTGGCAAGATCAACGTTCAGGCCTTATCATTGGGCGCGAACCGACCTTCACCCCTCTCGCAGGAGACCACCATGGCCGAAAAGACTTGGGCGCTGACCGATTTGGCGGAGGATGTTTATGTTGAGCGGATCACGCTGGGGCCCGATCAGGCGGGCGGCTCGGCGGCCGGATACTCGGTGACCAAGCGGATGCTGCAGGGCGGGTTGCGCCACGGGGTCGACGTGATCGAGGTCGACAACGGACTGCTGCGGTTTGTTGTTGTGCCGACACGCGGCATGGGCATCTGGAAAGCGAGCGTGGGTGAGATGCAACTCGGCTGGAAATCGCCGCTGGCCGGGCCGGTCCATCCGAGCATGGTGCGGCTTTGGGAGCCGAGCGGGTTGGGATGGGTTGATGGGTTCGATGAAATGCTGGTCCGCTGCGGTTTGGAAAGCAACGGGGCGCCCGAGTTCAACGACGACGGGGCGCTGCAATATCCCTTGCACGGCCGAATCGCCAACCTGCCGGCCCACAAGGTCGCGGTGAGCATCGACGGCGACTCGGGCCAAATTGCGATCGAGGGCACGGTTGACGAGGCCCGGCTGTTTGGCAACAAGCTGCGGCTGACCACTCGGATCACGACCCAAGTGGGCAAACCCGAGTTGACGGTGACCGACACGATCACCAACATCTCGGCCGAACAGAGCGAGTTGGAATTGCTCTATCACGTCAACTTCGGCGCCCCGCTGCTGAACCCCGGCTCGAAGATCGTCTTGCCGGCGCTCAAGGTAGCCCCGCGCGACGAGGTGGGTATGGGCAATCTGGCAGAATGGGACGCTTACGGCCCGGAGACGCCCGACTCGGTCGAGGCCGTCTTCTTCTTAGAGTTGGCCGCGGCTGCGGACGGTCGCACGCAAACGCTCTTGCGAAACGCCGACGGCACGCAAGGGGTCAGCCTGAAGTTCAACAAGAACCAACTGCCCTTCTTCACGCTGTGGAAGAATCGCCAAGCCGCGGCCGACGGCTACGTCACCGGCTTGGAACCGGCCATCAACTTCCCGAACATCCGGTCGTTCGAGAAAGAACAGGGCCGCGTAGCCGTGTTAGATCCGGGCGAGTCGCGGCAGTTCGAGATCACGATCACAGCCCACACGGACTCCGCTTCGGTCCGCGCGGCCGAGGAAGCGGTGGCCGAGATCCAAGCGGGCGTCACGCCGGAGATTCTCGATCGGCCAAGTCCTGAGTGGTCGGCGGGATAGACTCCAAGCGATGAGCACCCGCAGGGCTGGCGGATTACTAGCCGATTCAGCCGATGGGCAGGAACATCCGGTCTCTTCCGCAGAATCACTGCGACCGACACCACTTGTCGGACCGCGGCCGTTTACCCAATTGCCCGCCTCGTGCCTGTGAGTGAGCTATGCTTTTCTTGATTCGGTAGACCGCAAGGGATTACCCCGCAAAGGGACAACCTCGTCACGAGTCCTCGTCACGAGTCCTCGTCACGAGTCCTCGTCACGAGGCAACTCGTCACAGGGCAACGGTTGGGAGTCCATCGGCATCGACATCTGTAATTACAAGCGCCACGGCGTATCGAAGATTCCCATCGACATGCAAGACGGACCATGACAAAAACAACGCTAGGACAGCCTGAGTCGAAAGAAGACAACTACGAAGATCTCAAGCAGCGGATCCACGGCAAGCTGGTCGACAAACTCGACCTAACGCGCGTGGGAGAGCTCGAAGGCGACACGCTGCGCCGCGAGATCCGGCTGGTGGTCGAGCACCTCTGCGACACCGAAAACACGCTGCTGAATCGGAGCGAACGCGAGCGACTCATCGGCGAGGTCCTCGACGAAACATTTGGCTTAGGTCCGCTCGAATTGTTGCTTAAGGACGGCAGTATCAGCGATATCATGATCAACGGTCCCAAGAACATCTACGTCGAGCGTCGCGGGAAGATGGAGAAGACCAGCGTCGTCTTTCGCGACAACGACCACCTGATGCAGATCGTCGACCGCATCATTTCCAAGGTAGGCCGCCGCGTCGACGAAACCAGCCCCATGGTCGACGCGCGGATGTTCGACGGATCCCGTTTCAACGCCATCATCCCACCTTTGGCCCTGGACGGGGCGTGCGTTTCCATTCGGCGGTTCGGCGCTAATCCGCTGAAACTGGAAGACCTCTTGAACTTCAAGGCCTTCACACCGGAAATGGTCATGCTCCTGGAAGGAGCGATCAAGGCCCGGCTGAACATTATCATCTCGGGTGGAACCGGCTCGGGAAAGACAACCCTGTTGAACACGCTGTCGAGCTTTATCCCCAACGTCGATCGAATCGTAACAATCGAAGACGCGGCCGAATTGCAGTTGCAGCAAGATCACGTCGTCCGCCTGGAGACCCGCCCCGCCAACATCGAAGGCAAGGGCGCCATCTTGGCCACTGATCTGGTTCGCAACGCCCTGCGCATGCGGCCCGAACGAATCATCATCGGCGAATGTCGTGGTTCAGAAACGCTCGACATGCTCCAGGCGATGAACACCGGTCACGAAGGTTCGCTGACCACGATCCATGCCAATACGCCTCGCGACGCCATCGCCCGAATGGAAACCATGATTATGATGACCGGTTTCGAGATGCCGCTGAAGGCGATGCGGACCCAGATCGCCAGCGCGGTGGATCTGGTCGTGCAAGCCAGCCGCCTACAAGGGGGGCCACGAAAAATCACTTACATCACTGAGGTCGTGGGCATGGAACAGGACACCATCGTGATGCAGGATATCTACCGCTTCGAGAAAGAGGGAATGGACGAGACCGGCCGAGCCTACGGAAGGTTCATTGCCACGGGTGTGCGACCTACTTTTATGGACCGACTGGAGGCGGCTGGCGTGCGGCTTCCCTCCAGCGCCTTCCGCGAACGTGTGATGATGGAGGACTAGCTTAGATGGATCCGCTTCTGCTGGGAATCGTCGCGTTTTTAGGCGTGGCCGCCATG
>CAYYOX010000420.1:0-3596 GCA_964473065.1 uncultured Planctomycetaceae bacterium
GAACAACTCACACTCACCGACGCCTTTGGCCAAACGCTCCTCGATTTCACCTACGGCGACTCGGGCGACGCCGGTTGGCCCAATCGGGCCGACGGCAACGGGGCCACTTTGGAACTCATCGGCCCGACGGTCGTGCCGCAAAACAGAGCCGAACGGACCCTCTACCTCCAAGACGGAAATAACTGGCGCAGCAGCAGCGAATACCTGGGTAGTCCGGGAAGTTCCGGCGCCGGGCCGTATCAGGGTATCGTCATCAACGAGGTGCTTTCGCACACCGATTACCCGTGGGTCGACGCGATCGAACTGTACAACCCGACCGACACCAACATCCCGATCGGCGGCTGGTGGCTCAGCGACGACAACGACGATTTCCAGAAGTTCCAAATCCCCGCCGCCACCACGATTCCGGCGTATGGTTACGTCACTTTCTACGAAGGCCATTATGAAGGGCAGACACTGGCCTTTGACCCGGTCAACGAGTTCGGCGGCCTGGGAGTGAAAGACTTTGCACTGAGCGGAGCCCGAGGCGACGATGTGTGGCTGCTGCTCGATCCGGGCGCCGGCGGCACATTGCGGTTTGCCGATCATCTCGAGTTTGGCTCGGCGCTGAACGGCGAATCGTTCGGCCGCTGGCCCAACGAACTGGGCGAGTTATATCCGATGACCCGCTTCACGCCGGGCGAAATCAACAGCGGTCCGCGCCCGCCGCACGAGTTGGTCATCAGCGAAGTGATGTACAACCCACCGGGCGACGCCCTGCCCGATGAGTTGGAGTTTATCGAGATCTACAATTTCACGGCGCGGCCGGTTGATCTGACCGGCTGGCGACTCCGCAAGGGATTCGACTACGATTTCGCCCCGGGCACGGTGCTGGATGCGTATCAGGCCTTGGTCATCGTCTCGTTCGATCCGAGTGATCCGGTCAAGCTGGATGCGTTTCGCACCGAGTACGCCATCGGCCCGGAGGTGGTCATCGTGGGCAATCCCAACGACACCTTGAGCGACACGGGCGAGCGGATCCAACTGCAGCGCCCCGATATGCCGCCGCCGGATGACCCCTTGTACGTTCCCCACGTGATCGAAGACGAGGTCGACTATCTTGATACTTGGCACAATACGACCAACGGCCTGGGTGAGTCGTTGAATCGTTCGTCGCGATTCGCTTGGGGAAATGATCCGACCAGTTGGTCTGCAGAACTCCCAACCCCGGGCGGAGTTCCCTTGCTGGGGACCGACGGCATGGCGGGCCGTTACGTCTTTTACAACAATTCCACTTACGACAATGAAGCAAAAGGCCTCGGCGACGCCGACGCAATCGCCGCGGACAAGACGGCCTTGCGACCGGGCGAGCAGGCCAGTGTCGCCAATTACACGAATTATGTCCGCGGAATCAACGGAATCATCATTGATGTCTTTGGGCTGGCCAATCCGGGAGCGATCGGCGCGACCGATTTCACCTTCAAGCTCGGCAACGACGACACCCCGGCCGACTGGTTCGCTGCGCCAACGGCAAGCATCAAGGTGGCGCCCGGCCCCGGCGGCAGCGACCGAATCCTCCTGAGCTGGGCCGACAACGCCATCACCAACACGTGGCTGGAAGTATCTATTCTAGTCACGGCCAACACGGGCCTTGCGGCGGCCGACGTGTTCTACTTCGGCAACTTGATCGGCGAGTGTACCGGCGACGGCAAGGTGGATGCCTACGACGTGCTGGAAACCCGCAGCAACCCCCGCCCGTTCTTCAACGCGGCAATGCTCGATACGCTCCACGACTTCAACCGTGATCGGCGGGTTGATGCGATTGATACGTTGATTGCGCGGAACAACCAAACCTGGGCGGGTACGGAGTTGGAATTGATTAGTCTGACGACCCAGGCGGCGGTGGTCTACTCCGAAGCGAAAAGCTCCGGGCCCTGCTCTCCAATAAACGGGGCCCGCCCGCTAGACGGAGAGCTCGAAAAGGCGGATTGGCTCCACGACTTCAGCCCGCAGCACGTTTCCGAAAAGCCGAAACGTCTTGCTCCTCGGGCGATTGATCGATTGTGGGCGTTGCTCGGGCAGTAGTTCTTCAGCGGTCCGCTAAAAGTGAGCCACACGGAATCTAGCAACCAAGAAACAGGGTTCCAGCGTAATGCCACAGGATCGTCGCTGGGCAGGCCCCAGCGTATCACAATACGTTCGAAATACGGCACAATCGCCCGATCACTCGAACCGGACGTAACTCCTTGCCGCTGAGTCCCATTTTCCCGTGCCAAAATCAAAATGCCAGAATCTCATTAACTCAGCCGGTTTTTGGGACAGTCGCTGGACCATTCTCTTAGGGGGATAGCATCACTTGTCCGCAAGTCGTCTACATGCTACTCCGCACCCGCGATGCCCTCGGCAGCGAACCGCAATGTCCGTGGCCTTCTCCGGGGGACCCATCTGGGCGATGCGCCCCGAGGCCCACCATCCCAGGAAACTCATTCGCCCAACATCCGCCTCATATACCCATCAACAGCCCGCTCCAACTCCTCGATGCTGAACTCGCCATAGTCCGGTGACTGCGAACTCACCTCGATCAGCCGGGCCATGGCAAGGCAGAAATCAAACACCATCTTGCTGCCAGGTCGCGCTTTTCGAGCTGCGTCGTGGGCGTCTTTCCATTGTTTGACAAACGCGCTGAGCCCGCCCATCCTGCGGACCATCACTTGGGTGATCTCGGCGAGGAACGCCACGTCGTGATGTCGGTCCTTCAGTTGCTGGTTGAACGTGGTCAGTTCTTTATGCCGATGTCGTCTGTTATACTCGCGCATGTAGTCGCGCCAGCATGCTTTGCACTCGTTGTGGCGTTCTTCACCATTGCGGCTGCGGAGGCGGAATTCCTCGACGGGTCGTTCGTCTCCACAAACATGGCAGGTTTTTGTCTTCATAGATCTCTGCTCCGGTTAGGCATGTGGTCCTTGGTAAGCGGCCAAGACTCTGCGTGGCGATGGTAGACGCCGACTGCGGGTCCTGGCAATTGCCTCTTATGTCCCCATTGTACTCGTGAACCGTTCTCCGGCTCAGAGCAGTTGGTGTTCGTCGCGCCGATCGGCGAGGATACTGCCAGGATTCTCAATCTCAGACATGCCCGCACCTCTGTACAGAAAAGGCACCCCAAACGCCCGTTTGCCCGGCGACGGGTTTTGGAACGGCTTGGCCCTTGGAACGCCTCTACGGGCTGGGGAAACTCAGCCAGGCGGATCGCACGTGGGTCAAGGAGCGCAAGTGATCGACCTACTCTAGTCGCCTGCCCCGCCTGGACCATCGCGGTCTGTGCGGAGTTTCTCATATGCGCTCGATTTGAGAAACTCCGGTAATCTACCGGAATTAGCGTTTCCCAATTCCAGAAATACCGCTAAACCCCGAGGAATAACGCTATTGGGTGCGAAGGGTTGCAAAAGCTACACTGCGGTGTAAAATGTCATTGTTTCCCGAGGTTTTTAGGTTTTTTCGGCCTGGTCTAGCTTGTTTTTGCAAGGCAAGGGTCGTCGGTTCGAGCCCGATCGTCTCCACTACCTCTAGCCGCTTGCGGCTTTGCAGTGCACCAGATCAATACTTCGTCCGCGCAAAGG
>CAYYOX010000420.1:3606-6348 GCA_964473065.1 uncultured Planctomycetaceae bacterium
GGACCCAACCATGCACCAGCACCCGGCGTCTTGGCTCTCTTTTCTTGCACTTCTACTCGCCCTGCTCCATACGGCCGAAGCCGCCACTTTGGATGACCTGATTGCCCCGGACGCCAAGCCTCAGGTGCTGGGCGTCGGCTACGGGTTTTGTGAAGGGCCGGCCGCCGATGCCCAGGGGAACGTCTACTTCTCCGACGGCAAGGACGACACGATCCATTTCTACCGGCTCGGCAAGCCGGTGACCGTGTTCGTCGACGACAGCACCGACGCCAACGGCATGATGTTCAACGCCCGGGGCGAACTGGTCGTTTGCGAAGGGGCCGCCTACCATGTGGTGGCCTTCGACGTGAAGACAAAGAAGAAACGCGTGCTGGTCGAGCAGATCGACGGCACCCATTTCAACGAACCGAACGACCTCTCGATCGATAGCCAAGACGGTTTCTACTTCACCGACCCGAACTATCGCCACCGCGGACAAGAGACGGTAATGAAGGAGGATGTCTACTACTGCGCTTCCGACGGGAAAGTGACTCGCGTGTCGACCGTTTGCCGCAAGCCCAACGGGATCCTCCTCACACCGGACAACAAGACGCTCTACCTAGCCGACAACGGCGGAGCGGCCATCTACAAATATGACGTCACCGGCCCGGGCAAGCTTGCCAACGAAACGAAGTGGATCGACTTAGGCGCCGGGCCCGACGGCATGACGCTTGACGAGCGCGGCAACCTCTACGTCGCCTGCGGCCCGGTCGGCATCAAGGTCTATTCGCCCCGAGGCAAACCGCTCGGCCTGATCAAGGTCCCCTACGCATCGAACTGCTGTTTCGGCGGCAAGGATTTCAAGACCCTATACATCACCTCGGCCAACAAGTTCCTTGCCATGGCGATGAAAGTCCGGGGGATCAAGCCGCTTTGCACGTCGGCGAAGTAGCCGTCCTGCCTTGAGCCGGGGAACTTTGCCGTCGTAGGCGGGGCTATCTCGATTGTGAAGACGGTGTTCGAGTTACTTAGCAAGTAACAAGACGCGAGATCATTTTGCGTATTTCTCATGTAGCTTGACCAGCGGCAAGAAATCACCATAATCCGCATCGTGAAGCGTTGCAAGGTACTCCTCACGAATAACACTTTTCTTCTCGATATGCTCATCAGGCCATGCAAGAAGAGGACCGGCGTTTTGACGCAACCAGATACTCGCGAGCATCCGCGACCAACGACCATTGCCATTCTCAAAAGGATGTACCCAAACCGCACGATAATGTAGCCTTGCACTTCGCTCGACCAGAGACATCCCCTGGGACTTGTTCCACTCGTTCAGATCGGTTAGAAGAGCCCAAAGTTGTTCCTGTATGTTGCGCCACGGCACACCCATATTCAATTCTCGCGTGCGAAGTTCACCAGCCCAAATCCATACCTCGTGAAACATTTCATGGTGAAGTCGAAGTAACCAGTCATAAGTAAAAGGAGCGGACTTCTTGGTGGGCTTGCTGGGAAGATACTTCACGAACACTTTACGAATATTCTCTGCTTCAACCTTGTTAAGTTCACTCCGTGTCTTAATGCTACGGTCTTTCAGGCCGGATGGATCGATTGGAGTTTCGCCCGGAATAGGAAGCCATGTATTCACATCTGAGTCCATAGTTTGCGTTTTGGACCTGCCATTAGTTCGTGAACCGTCTGCTGTACCATGTCCTTGTATGTGTCGTCATCAAAAGACTGGGATTCTAGACCGGAGGTCCCTTGCAGCATCCGAACAATGTCTCGTGCCTTCTTTTGGGCCTCCCTCTCTTGCATCTCCAGAACACTAACTGTCTCTTTGCATTGGAGTACTATGCCAAGTGCCTTGGCAACAGCCCGTACCTTTCCCGTCGCAACCGAGTCGATACCCTGCGTTAGTATGCGGATTACGGTGGGCGTGGACTGTCCGCTTCGTCTTGCAAGCTCCGCTTGCGACATGCCGAGACTACGCCGCCTCCGTTCTAGAACATGCGGTTTAAGGGGAGCACCCATCGCCCGATCTCCACGCTTCTGACTAAGGAAGTATACCCAAACGAAATGTATTATACAGGTGTTCTATCACCTGTGACACTACTTTCCTTGAAAAGTATATCACAAGTGACTATGTTTGTCGTGACTTTCTTATCAGAAATGACATATTTATATTACAAGCCATTGCTGAATAAGCACTTACGCCACACCGCTGTGCAGCGGGGGCGTGTCCCACCTGTCATAATCGCTTCAACCCCTTGCCCCGAAGGCTTCCCTCCCGGCTTTGTCTCGGGCTTGGCCTTTTTCCCGTTGTGGCCACCCGCCCTGAATCTGAGCTTTGATTCCCTTACCCAGTGCAACCGTGTGCATACCTTCTGGAAATAGCGGTTTTTATTCAGACGCACTATAAGTGTCGTCACCGGCGCCGTTCGCAACATTCGGCTGCGGAAACTGAAACCCGAAGAAGTGACGCCTCAGAAAGCGAAGCCAAAACCGGCGAGAAAACGCAATTCTCGGCCTGCTGCGGACATAGCCTCACCAGCACATCGCGGATCGCTTCGGCTTAGGATTGACGCTGCGGCGTAAGAATGGGAAAATGGTTACAGTGGATCCAGAGAAACAGGAATCGAGAGGAACACGGCTTGACCGGCCAAGGGACCATGCGATGATCAACCCGCTGCAATCTTGGAAAATGGACAAAAATGCCTTGTCGGTCGAATCGCTCGATGCCAACGGTGATAACACGGCGTATTGGCT
>CAYYOX010000421.1:0-6347 GCA_964473065.1 uncultured Planctomycetaceae bacterium
AGCCGGACCCCTTTTTCGCCCCGTTTCAATCTCCTGATCGAACGACTCCAGCAATTCAATCCACGCAGCACCTCGCTGCTGGCTGGAATCTCTTGTTATTAGGAGGTTCGGGCGTTCGCGAGCGAGTTGAATCAAGCCGTGGTCGGACAGCTCCTTATGGGTTATGCGAAGCTCCTGAAGTTGTTTCATCTTCAGAAGGTTCTCCACGCCCGCATCGGTGATCAACGTGCCGCGAATAAGAAGCGATTCGAGTTTCGGTAGATGCTCGAGGTGCGCAAGCCCTGCGTCGGTGACGCGCGTTCTATCAAGCTTGAGTGTTTCGAGATTTGTGAGGCCTCTTAACTCGCCCAAGGCAGCGTCCGAGATGTTCGACCCGTCCAGAAAGAGCTTCCGAAGTGTTGTCAGGTCTCTTAGGTGTAGAATTCCTGCGTCCGAAATGCCGGTCCCTCCCAAGTCCAGGCTCACCAGTTCATATCCCAACGCGTCTAACTTGCGCAGGTGAACCAAGTCGCTATCTCGAACGGCACTGCGATTGCGGAAACCAAACCCGGCGTCTCTCCCGTCATCGTCGCTTCCTAGCCACAGCTGGAGCTTCTGGAGGGGGTCCCAGAAGCTGTGCCACTGCCGTTGCCTTTCTCAATCTTGCTTTATTGCTCGGCCTACCAATCCGAAAAGGACGCCAAGGACCAACACCGACAGAATGAGTGTCCGGAGGCTGAACTGAAAGGGACGTGGTTGTGGCATACTCTGGGGTCCCTCGCGCCCAGGCGGGCACGAAATGGGTCGTAAGCGACAGGAAGCAAAAACAGAAAACCCTGTTTTCCCCGAGGAACAAGGCCCCTTACGTAGGTATACGAATGTTCAAGCGGATGGGGAGGGATTCGAACCCCCGGTACGCGCAAACGTACAGCAGTTTTCAAGACTGTCGCCTTCGTCCACTCGGCCACCCATCCAAGTCTTTGCTAGATAACGACTTACGTAAAGGGTAATTACTTTCGTTTTTGGCCTTTACACCGTGATATAACGCTTGTAGTCCAAAAGGCCCGCCCGGGTTGGAGCCGACCGGCCGTCAGCACCAACCTGTCATTTTAGCTTGGAGGTCAGTGCCGATGGTCAATTCTACTCTATCTGAGAAACGCCGCAAAGCCGGAAGCGGCAAGGCCAAGTTCCTGAAAACACGTCGAGACCCCAAAGACCCGGCCGACGTTTCTCTACTGTTTATCGGGAAGCGCGGCGAAAGTTACGTGGGCAATCATCGGGGGTACAGGGTTAGCCAAGAAATGACTCGGGCAATGAAACGGGCAGGCGTCACGGGTCGTTCATTCTACGACCTTCGCAGGACCTTCCAAACTATTGGAGAAGAGGCTGCCGACCTCGTGGCCGTACAGGCCATAATGGGCCACGCTCCAGCCTCAGACGACATGTCCGCAGTTTATCGGCAGGGGATCAGCGATGCTAGATTATTAGCCGTCACGGACCACGTTCGGGGCTGGTTGTTTCCCGAGGTGTCCCCGGAAGAGAAAACGGAAGGGGGTGCAAAATGAAGTCTTGAAAGTCGTCGCTGACGCCAGCGGCTCGAAGCCAAGTCGTCACCGTCCGATGTCCACCCGCGAACAAAATACCCGTCAGCAACACGGGCAAGCGCCAACGATTGCGGGCATGCAACCCCGCGGCGAGCCATTCGCTCCAGTCCGACCACTGTTGGGGAGATTCCCAGCGACATTTCGAATTTGCCATTCTTGGCTCCTCCATTGTGCGGCTTTTTTGGTAACCGCAGCATGATGAAAGAGCCTTTTTTCGTGAATATCAATTTCAGACGTTTTCTCAGAAAGTGCAGATGGGGCAGTCTTCATGAGCAAAACCTCAGTGTAAGTCGTACCACATGGCAAGCCGGTCGGGCAACTGGTCGGGGCGGGCCGTGCCGGTGGTGGCGAGTTGTTCGACAGTGATCGAGGCGACCAGATTACCCAACAACGCGGCCTCGGGGAAGTCGGCCCCGGCCGCCAAGGCCAGCACCGCGGCGGCCGTCACGCTATCGCCCGCTCCTGTCGGATCGGTCGGCTCATCAAGCCTCACGGCGGGCACCCACGTCGGCTCGGGATCGCTGACCATAATCCCCCCGGACCCGCAAGTAGCAAACACGGCAGCACCCGTCTCCGCTCGCAAACGAGGCAGAACTTCTCGAAGCTCGTCGAGGTTCATGTCGATGTCGTCGACCCGATCCTCGGGCAACGGATTCTCCTGACCCATGGCCTCGAACTGGTTGGGCTTGATCACGAGGTTGCGAAACTGATGGATCCGGCGTCGGCTATCACCCCAAAACGTGATTTGCGGAAACCGTTTTGCACGATCGGCCAGTGCATGGCGGATCAGACTTGTCACGCCGCCGCACTCTTCTTCCTCGACCTGATCCATGGCAATCACCGCATCGACGTCAGATAACACCGCGTCGAGCGAGTCGACAAGCTGTTGCTGCAAGGCCGGCGAGGTCGGTTGGCGGTTCTTCGTGTCGTATCGTTGATGTTCGCCGTCGAGGCCGGGGACGGTCCGGTCGCGCGGCTTCAAATAGGTCGGCGTCATCCGCTGGGGATCGCGGTGGAGATGGTCCGTATTGCAGTCCAGCTCAGCCAGATCCTTTCGCAACTCGTACGACTCGCCGTCGTCACCGGTGAACCCGATGGCAAACACGGTCCCCGCTGCCAGCGAGGCCAAATTGCAGACGACGGTCCCGGCTGCGCCCGGGCTGTGGCGGACGGCAACGACCTGATGGGCCGTCTTGCCGGTTTCTATGCTGACCTCGGCCAACGACGGCTCGATGTCAAGATATTTATCGAGGAAGAAATCCCCGACGACGGCAACTCGCAGCCCAGCGAATTGCTTAATGATTTCTGCAAGCCGTTCGGAAGAGAAGCCCTGAAACGTCTTCATCGGCCGGCCTCGGCTACGATCCGGTCGTAAAGCGCGGGTATCGTCTGTTGATGGTCGCCTTGGACGTAATAGCTCTCGCCGCCGTCGGCCACGGTCCGGACCAGAATCGTCTTGTACGGGCGGAAGTAGTAGCGGGGATCGGTCTTCTCGGCCTCGGTCTGAAACTGATCCCCCAGGTCCTGCAGGTCGAACACGGCCGTGGTGAAACGGCCCAGCGTCTGCCCTTCTCGTAAAGCCACATTCCGGGCCATGGTCAGTGCTTTCAGGTACACTTCCGGCCCCATCACCGCCGAGCCGAGGTTCAGGAAGACGCCGCCTTCCAGACGGGTCACGCTCTGCGTGTAGATGAGAAAATCGGCATAGGACGTCGCACCGGTGGCTGCCGGGTCGAAGTTGGGGTGCTCGTGGATGATGTCCTGCCCGATGGCCACGTGGACCGTCACGGGAATCCCCAAGCGGTATCCGGCGGCCAGCACACTGGTTTCGCGGTAAGGAAACGCCTCCTCTTCGACCATCCGCCCGATGGCTTCCCCCAGGCCAATTCCGTCGCGTTGTCCAATGACGGCCGCGTCGTTGATTCGCCCGGTCTCTTCCCACAGGCCGAACTCTCCCGTGCGAACATATCGGGCAACGCTTTCGGTGGTTCCGCCGACCAGGGCCAATTCGAAGTCGTGGATCGCACCTGCACCGTTGAGTGCAAGATGGCTGATCAGCCCACGTTGCATCAAGTCGACTAGCAGCGGCGCGTTGCCCGTCTTTAAGACATGAGCCCCGCAACAGAACATCACGGTCCGCTTCGCCCGCATCGCCGCAACGACCCGTTCGGCCAGTTTCGGAATCGCCTCGTGCGTAAACGGTTTTCGAGGGCTCTCGGGAAAGACCAGATCGGAGCGATCCATGTCGTGAACCCGCTCGCTGAGCGGCTTAAGCTGCAATCGATCGCGGTCGAACTGTTCCAACGGCATTACGCATTCGCCTCCGTCTCGCCCCAGAGATAGTCCAGCAGCGGCTTCCAGTCTCGGAAGTCGGGGATCACCAGATCGGCGCCGACGCCGATGAGTCGGTCGCGTTTCCAGGGGTCGGGCTGACCGTTGCGTGCCCTCTCGTCGGTGGCCACGGCCACGCCCGTGCCTCCGACCGTTTTGACGTTTTCGATCTCGACATACCCGTCGCCAAAGCCGACCAGGGCCGAGCCGTCGACGCCGTTCTCGCGAATGATCCGTTCGATCACCATGGCCTTGGAAAACGCCTTGTAGTCGTCCTGGGCCCCGTAGATATGATCGCCGAAGTATCGATCCACGCCCAGCAACCGGGCCTCTTCAAGGACGTAAGGCTCGTCGGTGCCGCTGGCCAGATACAGGGTCACGTCCTTCTGCTGCAGTGCGTCGAGGATCTCGATCGAGCCGGGCACCAACATCTCGCCAGCCGACGCCGAGCCGTCTCGCAGGGCCTCGCGACGCCCTTCGATCCGCCGCATTAACAGATCGTGATAGCGTTGCTTATAGACCAGCGGATCTTCCGGGTCGCCGCTGCGATGCTCGACCTCTTCGGCCAAGCGGATCATCTGATAGATCGTCTGCTTGCCGGTCAACTCGGTCACGAAATCTCGCACCAGCCGCGTAAGCTCCTCGGGCGACTCCTCGGTGCCGGTCGCCTGCAACACCTCGACCATCAACGGGATCATCACCTCGGGCCACCCTTCGCGGATGAGGCTCAAGGTCCCGTCGAAATCGAACAGAACATGTCGCGGCGGCCCGCGGCCGTCCAACGGTCGGACAACCTCGACATTCGACTCCGGCAAAAACGACGCGGCAGGCATAGGCATACAACTCGGAAACTAGCATCTCATTTCACCTGAGCAATCCCAGCCGAGTATTTCAGAAAGGCCACAGGCGGCTTGCCCGCCAACGTTACCTGCTGCGGAATTGAACGGGTGGGTAAGCCACCCGGGCACCCGGATTCAAAGTTACAGAACTTGCTCAATAAAACACCTAGGTTGTGCGGCTATCGCGAGGGCTTTGCCAAAGCGACAGCCGCACATTCAATCCTAGATGCTTAACGTCAAGCCAACCCGTTTCTCAGGCGTTACCCTGCAAGGTGGCAAACGCTCAAAAATCGAGTTGACTATTCACTTCTTTTTCTTCAACTCTTTGGGAGTCTGGCTCTTCTGGTGCGCCTTGGTCTGGTGGCACTTGATGCAGACGTTGCCTGGAAGGACGGCCCAGATGGTATCTCGGGCCACTTGTTCTTGCTCCTCGGTGAGCTTCTTCGCTTTAGCGAACGGCTTGCAGACTTTCTCGTGGTTGCTTCCGGGACCGTGGCATGCCTCGCACGTCGTGCCGGCCAGATTCGGAGTCGACTTGATGTCTTTGAAACCGCTGGACTCGCCGTAGCCTGTTGTATGGCACGCGAGACATTTTTCGTCTTTTTCATACTTCTTGGTGAGAAGGTCGAACGACTTGGCATGTGCGTCCTTCTTCCAGCTCATAAACTGCTCGAAGTGGCACGAGGCGCACTTCTTGGATCCGATATACTCCTGGCCTTCAGGCGGAGCCGGCTCGGCATCAGCCGCCGAAGCAATGGCTACGGGCATGGAAATCAACACCGCGCCCAACACGGCGACGATCGTCACCCCAACTACAGTTCGCGTCCACTTGTACATAGTCTTTCCCTTTCTCCTGGTGTTCTGCGCTCTACAACGCAGTTTTGCATAATGGGCGAAGTGCCCAGTCGACCACCATGGTCGTCTCTAGTGTTGTTCTACGCACGACCCCATCGAACGGTTGCCGTCAATAGCATAACCTTAAACCTGGGAGTCTAGCTAAATAATTCCGGACCGTCAACAAGCCCACCGAGAATGCCACTGCCCTGGATTTCCCTCTGCCGAAGCATCTTTTCGGCCGCCGCGTACCATGCTGTAGTATTACGCCATGCCACCCGGAGCATGCCAGTCTGGCTTGGATGGCGTTCCGTTGTGGAGGTTTGCCAAGAAAAACAAACCTTTGCGGTGTCGTAATACCGAGAACATTAGCCGAGCCCAAGAACGGACCAGACAGAAAACAGGAATACCAAGGCGACAAAGTAGGCCCGGAGGGATTTGAACCCCCGACCAAGGGATTATGAGTCCCCTGCTCTCACCGCTGAGCTACGGGCCCGGTCATTGTATCCAGTCGTTGGATCCGGCTGACAAGACTAGAGTAAGCCAAACCGAGCGTCAGGGCAAGGACGGCCCGCATACGCGAGCCGCGGCGCAGGAAAGCACGGCCGTCGATCACCACGGCCGACCGTCATCAGGACGGTACGGTCGACTCGCGATGAACCGACGCCGCAAAGAAATAGATAACGTTGTGCAACGACTGACCCGCCACTATTGACCCAACCACTATTGACCCGGTACGGCCGAATAGGGCGCCGGGCCG
>CAYYOX010000422.1:0-5650 GCA_964473065.1 uncultured Planctomycetaceae bacterium
CGGGCATCCCGGCGATGGGGCCTGGCGGGTATGTCGTCTTGGCCCGAACCCCGAGCGGCTTTGCCGAGCGTTACGGCAGTGTGCCGAACCTGATCGGGCCTTACACGGGCGGATTGAGCAACGGCGGCGAACACCTCCTGCTGCTCGATCCCCAAAACGCTGTAATCCACGACTTCACCTACGGCGACTCGGGCACGGCCGGCTGGCCCGATCGGGCCGACGGCAACGGGGCCACGCTGCAGATCATCTTTACTTACGATGATTACGACAACCCGGCCAATTGGCGCAGCAGCAGCGAATACCTCGGCTCGCCCGGCAGTGAAGGAAGTGCCCCCTTGGCCGGTGTGGTGGTCAACGAAGTGCTGACGCATACGCCAGACTCCCCTCTCCCGCCGGGAGAGGGCCAGGGTGAGGGCCCGCTGGTCGACGCGATCGAATTGTACAACCCGACCGGTGCGCCGGTAGTGCTCGACGGCTGGTGGTTGAGCGACTCGGCCGGCGATTTCTTCAAGTTCCAAATTCCCGCCGACACGACCATCCCCGCCTTGGGTTACGTGACGTTCTATGAAGGGCATTACGAAGGGCAGACGTTTACGGTCGACCAGACCAACGAGTTCGGCGGCACGGGCGAGAAAGACTTTGCGTTAAGCGGCGCCCGCGGTGACGACGTGTGGCTCTTGGCCGACTTCGGCGGCGGCTCGATACAATTCGCCGACCACGTCGAGTTCGGCGGGGCGCTTGCCGGCGAACCATTCGGCCGTTGGCCCAACGGCACAGGCAATCTCTACCCGATGACAAGCCGCTCGCTGGACGAGGAAAACAGCGGCCCGCGCCTGCCGCAGCAGGTCGTCATCAGCGAGGTGATGTACAACCCGCCGGGTGACGACGTACCCGATCATCTGGAATTTCTCGAACTCTACAACTTCACAACTCAAGCGGTCGACCTGACCGGTTGGCGATTGCGCAAAGGTTTTGACTACGACTTCGCCCCCGGCACGATGCTCGATGCGCACGAGGCCCTGGTGATCGTCTCGTTCGACCCGAGCGACCAGATCAAGCTCGACGCCTTCCTCGCAGCCTATGGCATCGGTGCGGAAGTATTGATCGTGGGCAACCCGAGCGATACGCTCAGCGACTTCGGCGAGCGGATCCAACTGCAGCGGCCCGACACGCCGCCGGCCGACGATCCGTTGTATGTGCCACATGTGATCGAAGACGAGGTCGACTATCTCAATACGTGGCACGCTTCGACCGACGGTGGCGGCGATTCGTTGAACCGAACGGCCCGAACCGACTGGGGTAACGAGGACTCGAGCTGGACGGCCGAGCCGCCCACGCCCGGCGCGGCCCAACTGCAAGAGGTTGTCCAGGTTGAGGGCCGCTATCTGTTCTACAACAATTCGGCCTATGACAAAACGAGCGACGCTAAAGCCGTCGCCTCGGACAAGACGGCCTTGCTGCCGGGAGGACAGGCCACGTTCGCCAATTACACGAGCTACGTCCACGGCATCAACGGCATCATGATCGACATCACGGGCTTGGTCGATCCGGACGCGATCGACGAGAACGATTTCACGTTGAAGATCGGCAACGACGACACGCCAGGCGATTGGACCGATGCCCCAACGCCAAGCATGGATGTGACGGCCGGACAGATCATCCTGACCTGGCCGGACGGGGCGATCCGAAACACGTGGCTCGAGGTGACCGTTTTGGCCACCGAGAACACGGGCCTCGATACGGCCGACGTGTTTTACTTCGGCAACGCCGTCGGCGAGACGGGCGACTCTTTGGCTGATGCCAAGGTGGACGTGACCGACATGCTCACGACCCGACAGAACCCACAACCCTTCTTCGACCCGGCCACGATCGACAACGTCCACGACTTCAACCGCGACCGGCGTGTCAATGCGATCGACACGCTGATTGCACGCGACAATCAGACCTGGTCGGGTACGGAGTTGGAGTTGATCGATTTGGCGGCCAACTCTTTGAAGGACCCTGCGGCCGTGGTTCAGTCCGAAGTGAAAAACGTCGGGCAAGCCCGACCGCTAAACGACGCGCCGCTAAACGCGGCTCTCGACTGGCTTTATGAAGTCGAGGTCGACGCTCCCAGCACGAAGCCGGGTGCGAAAGACGACTCTCCCAGTGACGCTCTGCGGAAACTCTGGTCCGACTAGCGGCCGGAGTCCCATTGCGCGATGACCTCGCGGGTTTTGGCAAAGTCGACGGTCCCCGCATCGAGGTCGTTCAGGCCGTCGCGCTTGAACACCGTGTGATGGACCCGTGCCGGCAAGTTGGAAATCGTGCATGGGGTGCGATGGGGTTGCCCGTCCTCTCGGAGCTGCGGCCGATCGTCCAGATAGATCGTGGCCTCGAAGTACGGTTCGGAGATGAAGTTCACGTCGACCTTTCGACGTTGCTTGGACGAGAGCCCCGCGGCCGTCAAGCTAAAGGCGACTAGCAGGCACCCCAGCGCGACGACCGACCGCAGCCGAGGCTTCCTGAGGTGCGGCAGCGATTTGCGTGGCGTCGTTTCCAAGGCGGCCAGCATTTTGCCCGCATCGGCGAAGCGATGGGCGGGGTCCGGTTGACAGCCGCGCAACACGACCCGATTCAGCCGGCCCAGGTCTTGGTCGCTTGCCATGGCGGCGGCCCGTTCGCCGAGCCGGGGAAAACTCTCGGCCGGCAGTCCGGTGATCATTTCATAAATCACCAGCCCCGCGGCGTAGACGTCGGCGCGGATGTCCATGCGTCCGTCGGGCGGCATATACTTCTGCGTCCCCAGCCGGGAGATCTGCGTACTGGCTTCGGTCAACAGTCCGAAGTCGGCCAGCTTCAACCGCCCGCCGACGAACAGACAATTGGCCGGCTTCACGTCGCGATGGACCATGCCCGCCTCGTGCAAGGCGGCCAGCCCGCCCAACAACTGCCGCGCGTAATCGAGACATTCTTCCGCCAAAAGGGCCCGCTGCTGCAACCGGCTGTGCAAGGTGGCCGGCCGATAACTCGAATCCGACGATGCACTACAACCCGTAACGTCGTCGGCCGGGTCCATCACGTAGAACAGCCACTGGTCCGTCTTGCCCACGTGATGGATGCCCAACAAGCTCGGGTGATGCGTCCGTACGTTCTCCTCGAGTCGCGTGATCGAGGCGATTTCCCGACCGGCCGGATCGGCCGTTCCCAGGCGATGCAGAGGAATCACCTTGACCGCCCGGAGTTGGCCGGTGGCCCGGTTCTTCGCCAGCCAAACCTGACCGAACCCGCCGCGTCCGATCGGTCGCAGCAGTTCGAAGTCGGGGAGTTCGGGAATTGACTGTTCGTCGTTCACTGGTCGCAAACTCCGTAACTTTCTCAACGAACACGGTTAACGAGTAATGGGAAAAGGGGAAAGTGGGAAAAGGGGAAAGATCAGATTGAGAGACTCTGTAGCATCAATATCGGGATGCAAATGCTGAAACCGGCAAATCGAACCACGGATTACACGGATATCACGGATGGGAATCGGCAAAATGCGATGCTCTGCCTATTCTATCCGTGATATCCGTGGAATCCGTGGTTTCTTTCCTTTTCTTCCTTCCTTTTATCCTGATCATCCTGTGATCCTGTCAAAACATCTGTCCGTCCATTCTTCGTGAACGGTTACGATTCGTTTTCCCCTTTTCCTTCTTTCCCTTTTTTCCTCCTACATCACTTCTATCGCGCTCGCATGGTCTGTTCGATGCGGTCGGTTAACGAACGTTCTACGGTGGCACTGGGGCGCGACTGCAAGGCTTGCTTGATGCGTGCGTCGAGCTGCCCTGCTTCCCGATAGGTCGCGCCGAGTTGGCCCAGCCGCCGAGCCACTTTGCGTCGGGCCAGGTAGACGGCGTTTCGCGTCAGCCCGGTGATTCGAGCCACCTCGGCCCCCGAAAGCTCGTGCAAGGCCGTCAGCTCGAACGCCTGGTAGGTTCGCGGGTTGACCTCTCGACGGATCACGTCCAACAAGGCCGCCAGCATGGCCTCTTCGAAGACCGACTCCCAGGCGGCCTCCGGCGAGTTGTCTTCGGTGGCAACTTGAGACAGTCCGCCAGTGGAGTCTCCGCCGGTGGCAGGCATCCTTTGTGCCGGCCGGCGGCGATGCAAAGCCACCTGGTTGCGGACCACGCCGCCGAGCCAATCGCGAAACCGACCGCGGTCCGGGTCGTAGCGATACACGTCGCGCTTCTGGAACACGGCCAGCATCACATCCTGCACGATCTCCTCGGCCGTATGCTCCGAGCAACCCCGCCGCCGCGCAAAGCCGTGGATCAACGGCCAATAGCGCTCGAAGAACTCATCCCAAGCCAACACGTCGGCCCCGTCGCACAGCCGCTTCAGAAGCGTCGCATGAGTCTTGCTGTTGAGCATCAGTAGCCGTTCATGGAGAATTGACGGGCAGGTATTTTGACGGGATAACAGGATGAAAGGCAAAAGCTCCGTTCGTCTGGCCTCGTCACTCAGTCAAATGTAGTTGAAGTACGATCAGCGGAGACGGGAAAAGGCAAAACCAAGACTTCTCTTTCCTCCCTCTTTTCCTTTATCCCGATCATCCTGTCAATCCTGTCCAAAACCTTTACGGACGCAATCCGGGGGCTTTTTCGAGGTATTTTGTAGTAATCTCCTCGATTAGGTCATATTCTACAACAAATCGAAAGATTTTCCAAGAATCCCGGACAGATCTTCGGCCCCAGGCGCAAATACATAGTAGCGGCGGTCGGCCGGTTGTTGCCGAGCCCGCCAATTGTCGGTAATCTCAACCGTTGGCCCTGAGATATGGCAACGCCTATCTTCGGGCGCCCGAAAGGAGTCTGTAACCATGAAAAAGACAATTCTCCTGACAGCCTGTTGCATCTTGCTCGGGCTGGGCTGCACATCGGCCCTGGTCGCGCAGCAAGTTCAAACATTCCCCAAGCGGTCGACCCGGTTGTACGTCCGCACGATTCCGCCGGGGGCCGACATCAAGCTCGACGGGCAGTCCCGCGGCACATCCGATCGACTGTTCAAGGTCCCGCCCGGCGTACGAAAGATGACCGTCGAGGTCGAACTCGACGGCCACTATCCCAAGCAGCAAACGGTAAGAATCCAGGGCGGCCGCATCACCCGTGTTGAGTTGGAACTCGACGAACAGCCGCAGCCCAAGAGCTGGCAAGGAAACGTCAAAGTGCTCAGCGGGCACAGGATATGTGTGACCTGTGTCGCCTTCAGCCCGGACGGCTCTACGGTGGCCTCGGGAGGTTGGGATCGGACGATCAGACTCTGGGATGCGGCAACCGGACAGCTTCGACGCATCCTGCCGGGACACAGAGATTGCGTCAGGTCAGTGGCCTTCAGCCCCGATGGCTCTATGTTGGCTTCGGCAAGCAATGACGGCACGGTGAGACTCTGGGATGCGGTCAGCGGACAGTTTCGACGGACGATCGAGGAGGGCCAGAGCAAGGGGGTCTCATCGGTCGTCTTCAGCCCGGACGGGGCGTTGTTGGCTTGGCGGAGTGCCGAGAAAACGGTGAAACTCTGGGACGTGGCGGCTGGGGAAGTTCGGCTCGTTTTGCGGGCGGAGGCAGACTTGAAACCGGCCGCCTTCAACCCGGACGGCTCGGTTTTGGGTTCAATGAGCGACGCGAAGACC
>CAYYOX010000422.1:5660-6295 GCA_964473065.1 uncultured Planctomycetaceae bacterium
CGATAAGACCGTGACGCTCTGGAACGCTGCAACGGGAAAGCTTATTCGGGCGCTCAAGGGGCACACAGATGGAGTGTATTCCGTTTGCTTCACTCCGGACGGCTCGACCTTGGCGTCGGCGAGTGATGACCATACGATCAAACTCTGGGACGTGTCGACGGGTCAGCTTCGACGCACACTGGTGGGGCACACCGATGGAGTGGTCTCCGCCGACCTAAGCCCCGACGGCTCGATCTTGGCGTCCGGCGGCAGGGACCACACCGTGAAACTCTGGGACGTGGCCACCGGACAGCTTCGACGAACGCTCAAGGGGCACAGAGGTGACGCGAATTCGGTTGCCTTCAGTCCGGACGGCTCGTTGTTGGCCTCGGGAGGCGATGACAGAATGGTACGCCTGTGGCATTTGGCCGACATGGAACTTGATAAACAGCCCCAGCCCGTTGTTAGCCAGCCTCCGCTGAATCCCTTCAAAGAACCGGCCGATTGGGGCGCGGATCAGGCGACCGGGCCGCCCGATACGCCGCGGGCTAGAGATTATCGGACGGCTTGGGCGTCGTTGACGCCGGATGGGCAGCAGGAATGGCTGGTGTTGGAGTATCTCGAAACGGTCAAGCCGGCGGAGATTCAGGTGTATG
>CAYYOX010000423.1:0-6295 GCA_964473065.1 uncultured Planctomycetaceae bacterium
CGACGCGTGCCGCACTGATGACCGGGCGATACGCCGACCGGACCGGTGTTCATAACGTGCTCGCTCCTCACTGGTTCGCCCGCACCAACGAAGCGATGCTCAGCAGAATGTTCCAGGACGCCGGTTACGCGACCGGTATGTTCGGCAAATGGCACCTGGGCGATAATTATCCCTACGGGCCGCAGCACCGTGGGTTCGGCGAAGTCTTGCGCCACTTCGGCGGTGCGGTGGGAACTCTTAATGACTTTTGGAACAACTCGTACGTCGATGATACTTACTTCGGCAACAACGATGAACCGACCAAGGTGAATGGCTACTGCACCAACGTATTCTTCTCCGCGGCCACGCGTTTCATCAACAACGCCGCCGAGCAGGACAAGCCGTTCTTTCTCTATCTGACTACTAATGCGCCGCATGGCCCGTATATCTGCGATCCCGCTTATTCAAAGCCTTATGCCGAAGGCAAAACGCGAAAGGTTGCGAATTTCTATGGAATGATTGCGAACATCGACGAGAATGTGGGCAAGCTTCGCGAGTTCCTCGAGGAAAAGGGACTCGACCGAAACACGATCTTTATCTTCACCACGGATAACGGCACTGCGGCGGGACACACGATATTCAACGCGGGCATGAGAGGCAACAAGTTTAGTCCGTACGACGGCGGCCATCGCGTTCCCTTTTTCCTACACTGGCCCGACGGCGGACTCGCCGGGCAGCGGCGGATTCAGACGTTGACGGCCCACATTGACATCGCGCCCACGCTGCTGGATCTTTGCGGCATTGCACGGCCGGACGGCGTGAATTTCGACGGCGTGTCCATACGTCCTCTGCTGGAAAAGGGAGATCACCAGCAGTGGCCCGATCGGATCATCATGACCGATACCCAGTACAACGGGCCGCCGAGAAAGTGGGTCCAAACGGCCGTACTAACCGAACAATGGCGCCTCGTCGGAGGCAAGGAGCTTTACAATATCGACGCCGACCCCGGCCAGAAAACGAATGTTTACGCCGAGCATCCGGAGGTCGTGGAGCGGTTGAGTTCGTTCTATGACGCCTTGTGGGAAGAGCTGGAGCCGACCTTCCAGGATGTTGCCGAGATTCCACTGGGCCACCCACAGGCCCGCCATGTGGCGCTGAATTATCACGATTGCATCGGCAGGCACTTCGGATGGTTTCATAATGCCATCCGCGATATCGAGAGAAGGATTGACCCTGCGGAAAAGAAACGCGCTGCGGCGTTTTGGGCCGTCGATGTCGTCACCGACGGCGAGTACACGATCGAGCTGCGCCGCTGGCCCAGGGAACTGGGCGCCGCGATCCATGCCGACATCCCCGCGGGCGCCGAAGTCTATGGCCGTCCCGCTTACCGCACGATACCCGGCATGGGATTTCCCGCGGTAGAGGCCAACCTCTCCATCGGCGGTCGGAGTTTCACCGAACCGGTTGACGATCAGGCCAAGGGCATAACCTTCCGAGTGGAATTGTCGAAAGGTTCCCATCGTCTGTCGGCCAGATTCATCGACGCAGAGCGGCGATCGCTCGATGCGTTTTATGCTTATGTGACGAAGCCGGAGTGAATCCTCAGCCGTATCCTCCGATACGACATGGTTTATTCTAGCCGACGACGACGGGGCGTCAACAGCTCGCGATCATAACGTCAACTCGTAGTCCAACGGGCTCCGGCGCCCGGTTCCTCAATTACTCTTCCAGCTTCCGCAGTTGAACCTTGCGGAATTCGACCGGGTGGCTTTCTGATTGCAACGAGATGCTGCCGCCGTGGAGGATTCGCTTGCCGTTCTTGATTAGCTTCTTCGCGTCGCCGTCGCCCGGGTCGAGTTGCGGCAGCGTGTACTCGAAGATCGTCTTGCCGTCCATGATGTGCTTGATCAACTTACTGCCGCGGACCTCCAATTCGATCGTGACCCATTGGTCGCCGTGGTAGGTCTTCGAGGTCGAGTTATTGCAGTGGGCCGTGACGAGGTCTCCGTTCATCACGAAATGCGTGCCGGGCGAGCAGACGTTGCCCGTGGTGCGCTTTCCCGAACCGCTGCCGCCGAGCAGTTGCACTTCGATCGAGACCGGGAAGTCCTGGTCCTTGCGCATGCTCTCGGGTGATTGGCCGTGCAGCATGATGCCGCTGTTGCGAAAGGCCCAGCCGGGGCCGCCGGGCGCCTGATCGCCGACGAACCGATACTCCACGCGCAGCATGTAATGCGAGAAGGGCGTCTCGTAGAAGATGTGGCCAAATTTCCCGTCGAACTTCTCGTACTGGTCGTAGCCGACCTTCAGCAGCCCGTCCTCGACGCGGAACGTGTTGCCGAAGTTGTCGTCCAAGTCGTAGCCGGTGATTTTGACCTTCCAACCGGTCAGGTCCTTGCCGTTGAACAGTTGGGTCCACTCGTGATCCTCGGCCCATGTCGTGGCAGCGGTCGACAGGACGACGAGCATGGCGACGGCGATTCTTTGTGATGTTCTCATTTTCGATACCTCAAGTTGCAGGGTGACGGGATTGATGATGGTATAGCCTAATCTCCCGAGTAACGCCTGGGAAGTGACCGAGGAGAAGGACCGGCTCTACCGGGGGGCTCGTTCCTGTAAAGCCGCGACCGTTGGTCGCGCCGAAACACGAGTGGATTCTCCCAACACCATGGGGCGCGACCAACGGTCGCGGCTTTATAGGACCTTGATCGTCGGGACCGACCCGGTTATAATCGACAGTTGTGACTTGGCGAGAAAAACCACGAGTAATGTCGGAGACACTACCATGAAGAAGTCGTTTCTCGCGTGTTGGGTCGTTGCCATGCTGGCCGTTTCGGCGATCGGGGCCGAGGTCCCCTCGGGCGAGGCGCTGGTGGCTCATTGGGATTTCAACAACGCGGCCACCGATCAGGCCGGCGAGGTTAGCGACGATCTGACGGGCGTCGGCCCCGCGGTGCGATACGTCTCGGCCGACAAGCTGCCGGGCACGATCGACGGGGCGGTTGCCTTGGGCGTCGAGCCGGGCGATGCGAAGTATCTGACCGCCAAGGTTTCGGCCGACGTGCAGCTTGGCCCCAACTACACGATCGAAGCCTGGATCCATCCCACGCAAGTCGGCGGCTGGAATCGGCTTGTACTGCAATGGAATAAAACCCTTGCCTATCACTTCGCGCTGAACAACGGCGTGGTGAGCCTCTGCCATGGCCAGAGCGACGGGCGGTACATCTTCTGCGACGGCGGTGCCGTGATGACCGATCAATTGCAACACATCGTGGGCGTGGCCCGGCGCAACGAAGAATACCCGACCCAGAGCAAGTTAACCGTCTACTTAAACGGTCGCCAGACCGGCACGGCCACGTTCGACGGCACGATCGGCCGATCGAACGACGCACTGGGTATCGGCGACTCGGGCGCCGGCGGCGGATCGCAGTTCCGTGGTTACGTCGACGAGATTTCGATCTGGAACCGGGCCCTCTCGGCCGAGGAGATCAAGGCCCATTGCAGCGCGCCCCAGCGGATCGAAGCTGTGCGGCAAGCGGAACTCGTCCGTGTGAGAATCCGACAAGAACGGCTCCAGGCCCAGTTGGTCCAGCGGCAGGCCGCCGTGGCGCGGCTGCAAGAGTTCGGCGTCGAGGAGATCGTCTTTGCTCAGCGGGGGCATGGCCGGGATATCTCGGGACATTACTATGCAAACTTCGGCTACTCCTGCGGCGATCCGGACGTCTGGTTCCATGCCGAGGACGGCACCAAGCTCACCAAGCTCAACGTCCGCACCGGAGAGATGCTCGATCTGGTCGACGATCCGGGCGGGTCGATCCGCGATCCGCAGGTCCACTACGACGCCGAGCGGATACTCTTCTCCTACCGCAAGGGCGGCACGCATCGTTATCACTTGTATGAAGTCAACACCGACGGCACGGGCCTGCGGCAGATTACCGACGGACCCTACGACGATGTCGAGGCGACCTACCTGCCCGACGGCGACATCGCCTTCTGCTCGACCCGATGCAATCGCTGGATCGGCTGCTGGCTGGCCGAGACGGCCATCTTGTACCGTTGCGACACCAATGGCGAAAACATGCGAATGCTCTCGTCCGGTTCGTTCACCGAGAATACGCCGGCCGTGCTGCCCGACGGGCGAATCCTCTACACGCGTTGGGAATATGTCAACCGCGACCCGGTCAGCTTCCACCACCTGTGGACGATGAACCCGGACGGGACGGGCCAGATGGTCTATTACGGCAACATGATTCCCGGCGGCGTGTACATCGACGCCAAGCCGATCCCCGGCACGAACCAGATTGTAATGTCCAACATCCCGGGCCACGGCAGCAACGAACATTTCGGATACATGGCCATCGCCAGCGGCCGGCACGGACCAAACGCCCCGGGAGGGATTAAGAACATCTCCACCGGCGGCAACTACCGCGACCCCTATCCCTTGTCGGACGATGCGTTTCTGGTGCTGGTCGGCCAAAACGAAATCGCACTGATGAACGGCCAGGGAGAGACCGAGTTTCTCTACGCGGGCGAAGGTCGTCCGTTGCACGAGCCGCGAGCCATCATGCGCCGACCGCGCGAGCAGGCCGTCTCGCCGCGGGCCGATTTGGCCAAAGATGCGGCCACCGTCTTCCTAAGCGACGTCTATTTCGGCCGTAATATGCAGGGCGTCGAGCCGGGCGCGATCAAGCAACTGCTGGTGATGGAAGATCTGCCCAAGCCGGCCAACTTCCACGGCGGCGGGTCGCAACCGATCGGGCACGGCGTGACCTCGACCATCAAGCGGATCCTCGGCACGGTGCCGGTCGAGCCGGACGGGTCGGCCTGCTTCGAGATCCCGCCCATGCGGAGCGTCTACTTCGCCCTGCTGGACGAGAACGGCAAGTCGATCAAGCAGATGCGAAGTTTCGTCACGCTGCAACCGGGCGAGAAGCTCAGTTGCGTCGGCTGCCACGAGCCGCGCGAACAGACGCCGGGGAAGCGTCCCCGCACCGGCCAGATGGCCATGGGCCGCGCACCGAGCAAGATCACGCCGATCGCCGACGCACCGCAGATCATGGACTTCCCCCGCGACATCCAACCGATCTTCGACCGGCATTGCGTCGAGTGCCATAACCCGGACAAGCCCGAGGGAAGTATTGTCCTATCCGGCGATCGGGGGCCCGTCTTCTCGTTGAGCTACTATTCGCTCTACCTGCATTGGCAGATCAAAGACACCACGGGCGATCCGCGTCATGGCACGGGTCGTCAGCCGGGTAACAACGAGCCCTATTCGACCTACAGTTCCGCCTCGCCGCTGGTCGAGATGCTCGAACCGAGCCACTACGACGTAAAGCTTACGCCGCATGAAAAGAAGCTGGTCCGACTGTGGATCGATGTCGGAGCGACTTACCCGGGCACCTACGCGGCCTATGGCACGGGTCAGATCGGCGGGAGCTGGCGGATCAACGAGCCGATTCGCGAGATGGCCGACAAGTGGCCCTCGACTCCGCCAGCCGTGGAAGCGGTCACGCGACGTTGCGGCGCCTGCCATGACAAGGGACAGTTGCCCTATCACGTCACGGCCCTGGTCCAGACGGATCACAACGACATGCTCTCCTGGACCCGACCGTTGAGCCGTTACTCACGACATCGAGTGTTCAATCTGAGTAGGCCCCAGAAGTCGATGTTCCTCATGGCGACCCTGGCAAAGCAGGCCGGCGGATACGCCGACGGGCAGCCGGTTTCTGAGATCACGGATCCCAAGCCGGTCGCCGAGGACCGCAGTCGGCCGCCTGGGGCGATCCAACACCCGATCGTCTTCAGCGACACGGCCGATCCGGATTACCAATTGATCCTGACCCATCTGCAAGCAGCCCGAGCGCGGCTCGACGAGATCAAGCGGTTCGACATGCCGGGCTTCAAGCCCAACCACCACTACGTCCGCGAGATGAAGCGTTACGGGGTGCTGCCCAAGTCGTTCGATCTGGCCAAGGACCCGATCGACGTCTACGACGCCGACCGCACCTACTACAAGTCGTTCTGGCACACGCCGACGACCCAGGGCGGGACGAACTAACGACGTAGAATGACGAAGCACGAATGACGAATGACGAAAACATATTCGGCCATTCGTCATTCGGATTTCGTCATTTGGATTTCCCCGAAGGAGTGCTCAACATGAACGTCGACCAGATCATGACCCGCGGGGCGATCACGATCGGGATGGATGATGATTTGCGGACGGTACGGGACCGTTTCGAGGAACACGCGTTTCATCACCTGTTGGTGATCGAGCAAGGAAAGCTGCTCGGCGTGATCTCGGACCGCGATCTAC
>CAYYOX010000424.1:0-6284 GCA_964473065.1 uncultured Planctomycetaceae bacterium
CTACTGAAACAACTTACCTTTCAACTCACCGCATAGCGGAACGCCGGTTACACCCTAATCAGTAAGCGTTTGCGATCAACATCAAGGACGCTCTCTCGCAGGCGGGATGTGCGTTCTTCTGTGTCTCTCACACTTATCATTCCTCTCGTCCTATCGGGAAGCGGAACAGAGGGCTAAGTCCGTTTACGCATTGGTGGCACGTGCTCTCCATCTTCAGTGAGGAACGGCAACCGCTCTTCAATGAAAAGCATAACAAGCTGTGTCAGATAGTCGAGTTCATCCTCTGTCAACGCACGACCTTGAGGAATTCCATGCCAGTATTCGATACACTTCCGGCAACAAGCGGCTGTGGCATGTTGGGCGTAGTGAATCGCGTTTCCTGACCCTGCCATTGGAGTTTGCCTTCCATCGTACGGATTCTTGGCAGGTCCAACGGACTTCCGAATTAGGGACCTCGCCGCCGCTTCCAGACGTATGAGTCCTTTCCGAAGAGCGTGGTTTATTGCCTTTTGGTCGATTTCGACATGCCAGAAATGATGCCGAATTAGTTCGAACCTTAACGCTTCAAACGTATGCTTCGCGTCCGATACCTCTTGCTCGTGAACTCGTCCCCAGTTCACAAGCTTCGCCCCACAAGTTCGACAGGCACCTGCCTCGTTTGCTGCCTTCATTTGTCGTGTGGCTTTGAAACAGTGCAGGTTGTTGTCGCAATCAGAGCTTGTGCAGGTGATCTTGAGTGGCTGCAACCTTGGTATGGACGATCTCTTCTCTTGCATGACATCTATTCCTCTGGTTCAGTGAGAGCTTGAAGGAGAATGCTTTGGTCAGCATCCCCGAGGCAACGAATGTCCACTCGTGCAAGGAACTCATCACGAGCAACTTCCCATGGATCTGAGCCCGTCCGCTGAAGATTAGCGGCGGTCCCCCACCAGTTTACGTCCTGTAATGCCAAGCGAAACGCCATGTAGTTTGCCAACGCACCAGTGTCTACTGTCTGTTCCACAGCGACTCGTTGGACCGCTGACTTGAGTCGTTGAATAACGCCGCCAGAAGCATTCACACATAATGATGCCAGTTCCTCTGCTCGCCCCTCAAGAATAACGTCACCGGCAAACACACTTGCTTGTTGTTCTTCCTCAGACTCCCGCCGTTCCGGTGATGTTTCGCTACCTTCGATAATGGAACGTTCTTCTTCTCCCGGCTCCTGCCCTGCGTGATAGAGTTCGTGCAGAAGATCATGTAACCAACGAGTCAACGACGCAGTACGCTGTTTCAGCACGACAACATTGCGACCTTGAATCCGCCAGCAAGCTCCATTGAACGCTCCCGAATCGCCAAGCGGCAAAACAGGAACTCCCAAATCCCACACGTATCGGAGTGTGTTTTCAAAAGTGACCTCGCCGTAAGAAGACACAATCGCTCTCCGACACTCATCGGCACCAGCAGGAATCGGCTTTACTGGACGGCTTTGAGTCGCTTCCAGCACGCAATTAGCGAGGAAATATGCATACATCGTGTACGCGCTGAGTTGTTGCTCATTTCTACGCGACGGCAACTTGAATCGTGCAATACCCGCCGCAGCCGTCTTGAGTTGCAGTGGTTCAGGACCAACAATCTGCTCCACGGTCCACTGAAACACTCGCCCAATGATGGCTGCCGCTCGCAATACGATGTTGTCAGCAACTTTCGCTTTCCGGGAAGTGAAATGCCCAGCAATTGCGGGAGGAAGAATCCGCTTTCTTACAAACGTCCAATCAATTCCAACAGCCTTCAGCCGGTCAAAAAGTCTCGCGCACGTCAATGGCGCGGATGGCAGATAGAGATCCTCACAAACGCGAATGCCGAGAGCTTCCACTACTTCCCTCACTCGGGCAATACTTGCAGAAACATAGTCAGTTGCCTCATATCGCTGCACCTGCTGTTCCTTCAATCCAAGCTTCTCCGCCAGGTCTTTTTGACTCATTCGCGCTGCTATGCGTGCCTGGACTAGCGCACGTGGAAACTCTTCAAAAGAACTAAGCGTGATCACGCTTAGTTCTCCCGCTCGCAGAGCTTCGTATTCTCGCAACTCGTTTTGAAGATCTTCCAACTGGCTTTGAAGAGCGTCTTGCTCAATCTTCTTCAGGAGTGGGTCACTCACCGAACGAGTGTCCCTTTCTCGCAAAGCCTGTGCAAACTTGCCTGCTTGCGTCTTGGTAATGCGGTATTGTCGTTCGTTCTTAATCATTTTGTCCCAACCTCCTACAAGTCGAGGGCTACGATGCCCTTGGGGTTCCCCGTTTGCTTGTCGAACTGGAAGAAGTCAAGAAAAGTACGCCCGGTGAGCAATTCCATGTGGTCTGCCGGAAAGAACTCACCGAAGTATTTGGCTTTCTGTGCGGCACGTTCGTTATCAAAGATGCCGAACACGGGCTCCAGATTCAGTAGATGAGCGACATCCATATTTGCCGGTTCCCACAGGGCGTCATAGTCTTGCGGCACCCTTTTGCTGGTCACGAAGCTTCCGTCCAGATAGACTCGGTTACACCCAGCCGCCCGGAACACCGCCAGAGCCGCGCTAAGCCCTCTGAGGAGCCGCTCGCGGTGGCGTGCCCCACCAAATCTGTCAGACACCTCGTCCCAGGTGGCAAGATGAATACCCGATGGCAAGTTTCCATCCGTGGTGAATGCTGGTATCATAACAACACAATTATATCGTTGTGTTGATCCATCGTCAAGGCGAGCCAGCCCACTTTACAGAAAGTGGTGGTGCAGCCCAATTTCCACCCTGAAGGCTTACCGAGGGCGTCCCCGACGCAGACCCTTGCCTGGATTGAACTGCCCCGCAACATCGGTCTCCCGGATTTGCCGCCCAACAGTCTACAAAATAATCTCCAAAACGCCGAATCTACAGAATGGCGCATAAGAAAACCCGCCATAAGTCGTTGACTCACAACGGGTTAAGTGAGTGGGCGATACTGGGCTCGAACCAGTGACCCCTAGCTTGTCGAGCTAGCGATTAAGTCCGCCGAAAAGCCGAGCAACATGTTGGTATGCAAGGAGTTTAGCAGAATCGAAACCTTTTGCAAACGGTAGCAAACCGTTGCACTTCATAGCGAGTATTGGTGGTAATCAGGGAGAAAAGTGGTAGAAGTGGTAGTCGTGATTCCGGGGGCAGAAACACTTGATGTCATTTGTTTCCCGACCGCCACGTGCCTCTCTACGTTACCGTGCCCGATCCACCGCAATCAGTACGGATCACTCGCTAGCCGCATACGCATTCCGAGTCGGGGGACCATCGCTGAAGTCGCAGATTCCGGGCTAGTTGGAAACATCCAATCGCGGTGATCGCCAAGACCGCCACCTCCTGCTACAATACCGCACGGCCGGGAGGTGCGGGACGAAAGTCCTGAAGGCATATACATTGCTTACCTTCCCGGCCGCTTTCGTAGTGGGCCCGCGGAGAGGGCACTCTTCACCCACACATCAGCCCGACCCGACAAGGAGAAACCCGGTGCAAAGAACGATGCTGGCCGCTGCCCTGTTGTCGCTTGGATTTTTCTGGACCTTCGTCGCTGAGCAGACCCGCGCGTGTACCTCGATCATGGTGGGCAAGAAGGCGTCGGTGGACGGATCGGTGATGACCTCGCACACCTGTGACAGCCACCGAACCGGTTCGCAAATCGTCGTCTTCCCCGGTGCGCGGCACAAGCCGGGCTCACGCGTGCTGCTGACCAAACGACGCGATGACGACAGCGGACCCATGCAGCGATACGGCCGTCAACCGACCGGCAAGATCCCCCAGGTCGCTGAGACGTTCGGCTACCTCGCGCCCGGCTATGCGGTGATGAACCAACGCCAGTTGGCTATCGGCGAGTCAACCTTCGGTGGCCGCGAGGAACTGCAAAGCGACAAGGGGTTGATCGATTGCGCGGCGCTCACCCGATTGATGCTCCAACGGGCAACCACGGCGCGGGAAGCCATCCGCATCGGTGGCGATCTGATCGAGAAGCACGGCTGGTGCGACGCGGGCGAAGCCTTGACCATCGCCGACCCACAGGAAGTCTGGTTGATGGAAATCGTGGGCCCCGGCAAGGACGCGGTCGGGGCCGTCTGGGTGGCCCAGCGTGTGCCCGACGACCACATCTCGGTGGTGGCCAACGCGGCGAGGATCGGAGAGATCGATCTTGCCAAGCCGGACTACTTCATGGCGTCGGACAACGTGCTGAAGGTTGCCGAAGCCCGCAACTACTGGGACCCGAAGAGCGGCCGGCCGCTGAAGTTCTGGCAGGCGTTCGACCCGGAAAGCCGCATGAGTTACGCGGCCACCCGGCGCGAATGGCGGGCGCTCGACCTGCTGGCTCCGTCACTCCAGTTGCACCCGAACAGCAACGAGTTACCCTTCTCCGTCAAGCCCGAGAAGCCGCTGGGCCCCGAGAAGATCATGGAGCTGTTTCGCGACACGTTCGAGGGCACTGACTTCGACGTGGTGAAGGATCTCACGGTGACCGACGGAGACGGCAAGACGGTGAAGAGCCCACTGGCCAACCCGTTCATGCCGTACGACATGAACAAGCTGCTGAAGATCAACGGCGGCTGGGGCTGGCGTGGTGAGCGGCCGATGGCCCGGTGGTATTGCATGTACGTGACGGTTACCCAGTCGCGGTCATGGTTACCCGATCCGGTCGGCGGCGTGGTCTGGTTCGGCTACGGCAACCCGGCCATGACGACTTATGTCCCGCTCTACGCCGGCATCACGGACCTGCCGCGGGATTACCAGACCGACGGACGCACGACCGGTTTCAGCCGGCGCTCGGCATGGTGGGCGTACAACCGCGTAGCCACGCTGGCGGCCCAACGCTGGGGCGAGATGCGCGTCGACGTGGCCGCGATCCGCGATCGGCTGCAAGAAAAGTTCCTCGCCGCCGATAAGGAGACTGCGAAGACTGTCGCCAAGCTCCTGGCCGAAGACCCGGCCAAGGCCCGCGCCTACTTGACGCGAAAGACCCGAGAGTCATGTTTCGAGGCCACGCAAGCCTACTGGAACCTCGGCGATTTGCTCTGGACGAAGTACGACGAGAAGTGGTAAGTACAATCGCAATCGGCGTAAGTCGTTGACAGCAAGGTGCCGAGCGGGTTTGGGGAGTGACCGGACACTACTCACAAGGATGACGCTATGAAAGATGATCCATACGTGGACATGATTGATGAACAATGGGACAATATCGTGATAGTGTATCAGACATTCAGGGGCAAAGACCAGATTATCGAATATGACGTAACGGAACAGAAGATTTATGCCTACCCCGCAGACGAGTATGTTCAGACGCCCAGTGAGAGTACAAGAGATCCGAAAGCACGTCAATTTGCTGAGGCCACAAGATGCAATCAGCTCCTCCTCTTTGTTAAGGACACCAAGAACCAGCGGCTAAGGTCATATATGTTCGATCAGCCTGAATAGTCGGTTGGCTTTGGACGAGGCCAAGGGGCCTGTAAGTTTTTTGTGTCAGCCGAACGGGGTACGTTATTTGCCGGTCAGTTCCGGCATCCGGTCCTCGAACATGATGGCGAAGTGGTTCAACGCCGATTTGCAGTTGCGAATCGGCAGTGTCCACCTTTTCGACGCCTCGCTGATCGCCATGTACACCAGCTTCAACGCCGACTCCTTGGTGGGATAAATCTTGCGGTTGCGTGTGAACTTGCGGATCACGCTGTTGACCGGGCAGGTAGTCGCTTGGATTCCGATTAACTCAACCCTTTTCTCGGACGCGTCAACAAACGACCCTTTTTGAGACAGTGGGCGTAGGTTAAGGTGTAGGCGTTGATTCACCGCTGGTCCAAATCTCAAAATCCCATAGCGAGTATCCATGTCCGCTACCTTGTTCTGTACCGTACATTCTCCAGTACCTTGAAGTGGTTTCAGGAATGCTTATATCATCATCAACACCATCTCCTGAAGTAGTTGAATATACATCTTTCCATTTCGTTCCATCACTTGATACCTGGATCTGGTATGACTTTGCAAACGCGGCTTCCCACCTTAGTACAACTCTGTCTACGGTATAGGATGATCCAAGGTCTACGGATATCCATTGAGGATCACCCGCTCCAGCAGCCCATCTGGAAGTTGGAGTCCAATCACAAGCCTTAAAAGCCGAAGTATTAACAGCATCATGTTAGCTGGAAGAAGTAACCTGAACGCGATTGTTATTCCTTTTCGCCGGCCCATCCCTATCAAACATGACCAGTGCTACATTTCTTACAGACGGTTGACTTGTCCTACGCGTTTGACTACACTTGGGTAA
>CAYYOX010000425.1:0-6269 GCA_964473065.1 uncultured Planctomycetaceae bacterium
GACTACTGATTTTCAAACCCCCAAGCCCACGGGTAGCAACCCGTGGGCTTTTTTTACGCGCTGTTGGGGTGCATGCGGTCAAACGCCAACGGGAAGCACGCCGTTATACGCACAAAACAGGCAACTCGTGTTCAGTACAAGAGTCGCCGGACCAATTCACCACGTGGTCATCATTCGTGACGCAGTGCTTCTATGGGGTCCATGTACGCGGCTTGGCGTGCCGGGATGACTCCGAAGAGTAGGCCCACGCCAACCGCGATCAGCAATGACAAAACGACGGACCACGGCGCGATGCGCGGCTCGAGCGTGTAAACGATGGGCGGTAAGAGGTCGGGCGACATCATTGTCAGCAGTGCCCGGCCCCCGCGAAACAGTGGACCACACATCAAACCGAAGAGGACTCCCAGCAGCCCGCCGCTGGCGGTGAGCACCACGGTCTCGGTAAGGAACTGTTGGATAATGTGCTTTCGCGTTGCACCCAGTGCTCGTCGAATGCCAATCTCGCGAGTCCGCTCGGTGACCGTGGCGAGCATGATGTTCATGATGCCGATCCCGCCCACCAGCAGCGAGATGCCGGCGATGACCACCAGCAAGACATTGAACATGGCCCGAGTTCTTTCCGCCTGCCGTAGTAACTCCTTGGGCACGACCACGGCGTAGTCTTCGTTTTCGTGATACTTCTTCAAGAGCGTTTCAATGATCGCGGCCGTCTCGTCGACGTCGTCGATGTTATCGACGCTCACGGTGATCTGGCTCAGTTCGACAAGCTCTCCTTGGAACTCGCCGCCAACCCGCTTCATCACCAGATCGCCCACGCGTCGGCGGAGCGTCTTCAGCGGGATGTACGCATCGAGGTTGTAGTCCCTTGCATCCAGGCTGCCGCCGATGGCAGCCGAAGCCGTGCGCGGCCTGGTCTGACCGATCACCTTGTAGAACTCGCTACCCACCCAAATCGTCCGGCCGATCGGGTTCTCGAAGGGAAAGAGCCGTTTTGCCGTATCGTCGGCCAGTACGACGACCTTTTCACCGCGGTCGCGCGGCGTGAGCCATCGGCCTCGCGCAATATCGAGTCGATTCAGTTGCAGGTAATCCTCGATGCAGCCGACGAGTTTGGCGTCGGCAGTCCGGTTTCCCAGTCGCAGTTCGAAGCGAAGTTCGCGCATGGGAACCGCGCGGCGAATGCTGGGGATGTTCGAGACGATTCGACGGTAGTCGTCTCGCAGCAGGCCGTAGGTTTTCAGCCGGCTCTTGCTGTCCTGCGAATCGCTGGCCAAGTTCGGTTCCTTGGTCCGAACGATGATGTTCGTTGCGCCGAGTTCCAATATCTGTTGCTGTGCCCGGTAGCTGACGCCTTCTCCCATCGCCACCAGCCAGATCACGGTGGTGGTGCCGATGAAGATACCTAATGCCGCCAGCCCGGCGCGCATCTTCTGCAGCAGGAGGCTTTTCAAGCCGAGTTGAACGGTCTGGAGGAAGGAGCTGTTCACGAATTCGTCAACTGTCGGTCAGGGGGTAATGTGTGGATGTTAGTAGGATGGTCGCCGTATGGTTTGGAGCCACGGATGAAACACGGATTGAACACGGATAGGGGGAAAGAAATGTCTTTCTTGTTTCCCCAACTCAATCCGTGTTTCATCTGTGTTCCATCCGTGGCTAAGGACTTGTCTTTTTCGGTTTCGCCTTGGCGTCGGAGTCAGCCGACTTTGGCTCCTGCCCCTTTTTGTTATTGAGTGGTTTCAGTCCTTCTGCTTGTGCCTGCTCAAAGAAGGCAAGCGTATTGAGCACGACCTGATCCCCTTCCTTCAGACCCTCCTTGACGACCGTGAACATGTCGTTGGTGTCGCCGAGTGTCAGTCGACGCCGTTGTGTTCCTTTGGCTGTGTTGACTAAGCAGAAGTCGCTTTCCTCGGTTTCTACGACCGCGGCGACCGGTATCATCAGCACGTTCTTGTGCCGACCGATGATTATTTGCACCTCGGCGCTCATGCCGGGCATCGGGTGTTTCATCGGGGGGAGCTTGATGATCGTGTCGTATCTCACGATGTTCGCGGTCCACCATCGGGCCGGTTTTGCAACCGAAGCCACGGAGAACACCTCGGCGTCGAGCGTCTTGTTCGGCAGCGTCACCTTGACACTCAGCCCCGGCTTGATGCGGTCGACGATCCGTTCGCGAATACCGACCTTGACTTGCATCTGGGACAGATCGGGCATCAGCAGCAGAGTTTGCCCCATATACACGTTCACCCCTTCTTCGATCTTGGGTACATACGACCAGGGTTCGCCCGCGGGATAAATCACCAAGCCGGCCTTTTCGGCCTTCACGGCGCAGTGCTCGACATCATTCAACGAGCGGTCGACTTGAGCCGCCAACGATTTGGTCCGTTCCTTGTTCGCTTCGTGCCTTGCTTTGCTTGCTTTGAGGTTGCCGTTGAGCGTTTCGAGTTGCATAGCCTTGGTGAAATCCTTCAGAACATCGATCTGAGTGTTCTTGACTCCCACGCTCAACTTAGCTCGCTTCAGCGCGAATGCTTTTTCTTCAACGTCCAATTCACTTGCGTAGCCTCGCTCGGCCAGCATTTCAGCATGGGCAAGCATGTTCTGCGCAGTAGTCAGGTTCGACTCGGCAATTGCAAGGTCCTTCTCCAGTGTCAACAGCTCCGAGCGATACGTGCCCTCCAGATACTGCGGGATTGCGAGCTCGGCTCGCGCCACATTAGCCTTGGATCGTTCGGCTGCGGACCTCGTCATGTGCAAATACTTCGACATTTCACTGACTCGGTCGTCGAACTCCAGCGTCGCCAACCGGAACAGTTCGTCTCCCGGCTTCACCTCCGTACCGTTCTCGATCACCCAGATGATGGGGATCCGCGCGCCTCGGACCTTGCATTTGATTTCCGTATTCTCGGAGCTTTCCAGAGTCCCTTGTGCGGTTACTGTGACGATCAGGTCGCCGCGCGTGATCGTGTGGGTCAGCTTAGGATCGTTCTGTCGCGACGAAGCGGCGCCTCGGATCAGCGCGGCCGCCGACGATACCACGGCGAGTATACCGATCACGAGCAGACCGCGTCGCCACCATCGGCCTGATGAGGAATCCGGTCGAGTGCTGCGCGGTTGCGGACGGCTCTGTGCTGCTGGAGGTACGTCAGTCGACATGATCGGTCTCCAGTTTCACCGGCTGCCGCGGTTTTTCTTTATCGAGCGGTTTCAACGCCTCTGTTTGTGCTTCCTCGATCGACGCAAGCGGATCGAGCACGATCTGATCCCCTTCCTTCAGACCCGACTTGACGACAATGAACGAGTCGTTGCTATCGCCAAGCTGCAGCGCGCGTCGTTGCGGGGCGTCGGCTGTCTCGACCCAGCAGAAGTATTCCTGATCAGTTTCCACAACGGCTGCCACGGGAATAATCAGCACGTCCTCGTGCCGATCGATTAGGACTTCAACCCCGGCGGGCCTCACTGGTATACAGCCTTCGACCGAGGGAAGCTCGATGATCGTGTCGTATTTCACGACGTTTCCGGTCCACCAACCGGCCGGCCTTGTGACCGCGGCCACGGAGGACACTTTGCCGTCGAGCGTCTTGTCCGGCAGCGTAATCCGGGCAGCCAGTCCCGGCTTAATGCGGTCAACGATGGATTCGTGAATACCGACCTTCACCTGCATCTTGGACAGATCGGGCATCAGCAACAGGACTTGATCCTTATGCACGGTCGAACCTTCTTCGATCTGGGGTGCTTCCTTCCATTTTTCAGCCGAGGGATAAACCACCAAGCCGCTGCGTTCGGCCTTAATGACGCAGTACTCGAGTTCCTCCAACGCGAGATCGCGGCGAGCCGCATCCGCTTTGGACCGTTCCTCCTCCGCTGCGAGGCTTGCTCGGGCTGCTTTTAGATCGCCGTTGAGCGTTTCGAGCTCCATGGCCTTGGTGAATTCTTCCAGGACATCGATCTCGATTTCCGTAACTCCCATGTTCAACTTGGCTCGCGTGAGGGCGAACCTTCCTTCTTCAACCTGCAATTCACTTACGTAGCCTTTCGCAGCCAACATCTCAGTATGGTCAAGCATGTTTTGTGCAGTGCGCAGGTTCGACTGGGCAATTGCCAGGTCCTTCTCCAACGTCGTCAACTCCGAGCGATATCGGCCCTCCAGGTACTCGGGAATTGCAAGCTCGGCACGCGCCACATCCGCCCTGGATCGTTCGGCCCCGGACCTCGTCGAATGAGCAAACTTCGTGCGTTCACTGATCGCGTCTTCGATCGCCAGCGTATCCAATCTAACCAGTTCGTCTCCCGGCTTTACCTGCGTACCGGCCTCGATCACCCAGATGACGGTGCTGTAACCTCGGACTTTGCATTTGATTTCCGTGTTCTCGGAACTCTCCAGAGTCCCTTGCTCGGTTACCGTGACGACCAGATCGCCGCGCGTGACCGTGTGTGTCCGCACGGGGACGTTCTGGCTCGACGAACCGGCGTCCGGGATCAGTGCGGCCGCCGACGCCAGGGCGACCACGCCGATCGCAAGCAGACCGCGCCGCCACCATCGGCTGCGCTGCTGCGGACGGCTCTGCGCCGCTGGAAGCAGGTCAGTCGACATGATCGTCCTCCAGGTTCACCGGCTCTCGCGGCTTGGCTTCGTCGAACGGTTTGAGCACGTCGGTTTGTGCTTCCTCGATGAAGGCCAGCGGATTGAGCACGACCTCGTCGCCTTCCTTCAGGCCCGACTTGACGACAATGAACGAGTCGTTGGTGTCGCCCAGCCCGAGCGAACGCCGTTGAGTTCCCCCGGCCGTCTTGACCCAACAGAAGTCTCCGTCGGCCGTTTCCACCACCGCGGTTACGGGTATCGTGAGCACATCTTTGTGCCGATCCATGATCACTTCAACCTCGGCGCTCATGCCGGGCTTCAGCCCCGGAGCCGGGGGAAGCTCGATGCTCGTGTCGTATTTCACCACGTTTCCGGTCCACCAACCTGCCGGCCTGGTAACCGAGGCCACGGAGGAGACCTTGCCGTCGAGCGTTTGGTCCGGCAACGTAATCCTGGCAGTCAGTCCCGGCTTGATGTGGTCGACGATGGATTCGTGAATACCGACCTTCACCTGCATCTTTGACAGATCGGGCATCAACAGCAGGACTTGATCCTTGCGAACCGTGGCGCCTTCCGTGATGTCGGGGGTTTCCTTCCACTCAGCAGCCGAGGGGTAAATCACCAAGCCGCTGCGTTCGGCCTTCATGACGCAGTCTTCGAGTTCCTTCAACGCGCGATCGCGGCGACCCTCATCCAAGGCGAGCCCCTCCATGTCCGCTTCCAGCTTGGATTTGTTGGCGATCAAGTTGCCGTTGAGCGTCTCCCGTCGCATTTCCTTGGTGTATTTGTTGAGAACCTCGATCGCCGTCTTTCTGACTTCCAGCTCCAACTCGGCTTGGGTGACCGTGAACGCATTTCCCTCGACTTCTAATTCGGTTACATAGCCGCGTTTGAACATCATCCGCGTATGGGCGAGCATCTTCTGGGCGGTAGTGAGATTCGTCTCGGCAATTGCCAATCCTTGCTCCAACTGTTTCAACTGTGCTTTATAGCTGCCTTCCAGGTAGGCCGGGATGGCAATCTCCGCCTTCGCCACCTCGGCCTTGGTTCGTTCGAGCGTAGCCCTGGCCGTATGAGCATTCGTCGTTTGCTGACTGATGGTGTCCTCGATTTGTTTCGTATCGAGCCTGACCAATTCGTCGCCTTCCTTGACCTCCGTACCGCCCTCGATCACCCAGATGACGGTGCTGTAACCTCGGACTTTGCACTTGATTTCCAAATTGCTGGAACTTTCCAGCATCCCTTGTTCGGTTACCGTGACGAGAAGGTCGCCGCGCGTGATCGTGTGCGTCAGCTTGGGGCCGGACTTGTCAGACGATTTGGCGCCGGAGAGGAGTGAGCCGGCCGTCCCGATCATCACAATGGCGACCACCCCCAGCAGCCCGAGTTTCCACCATCTAGCGAGAGATCCGGAATTCCCAGCAGCATTGTTTTTCAAAGGTGCGTCAGTTGGCATGACCAACCTCCGTTACTAACGCGAATCGCCTATCGTCCGGTGGTAGGGCCGAACGACTGGTCTCAAAAAGAGACGCCGCAGCTTGCATATTCGTCCATTATACCAACTGTTGCGAGGCTTGTATTGAACCATAGGGTCCCGGGCCGAAGAACTGCGAAGTTGTCAAATTCATCATACGGGAGCCCGAAAATGGGGACTGGCTCCGTCGACGATGGGTATTGCAGTGGTGAT
>CAYYOX010000426.1:0-2033 GCA_964473065.1 uncultured Planctomycetaceae bacterium
GTCATCATCATCGGGGTCATCGGCCTCTTCATCCTCGTCTTCATACTTATATTCTTCGTCGTCGTCTTCGTCCTCCTCGTCTTCCTCGTCGAAGTCTTCCTCTTCGTCTTCATCATCCTCGATATCATCGATCGGAGAGTCGTCGTCGGCCTGATCGCTTGCCGACACAGCCATCAGATTGGTTGCGTCGGCGGTTTCTTCTTCGAGAAGGGTGTTGGTCGTCAAAGTGCTCACTGTTGTCTCCTGTTCTGCATCAAGGTGGGAATCCGACGATTCCCCAGTCTCTTCCTTATCGGCCAGATCGGCGCCCATTTGTTGAGTTGTTTGTCGCAAGTCGGCCCGGGGTAATTCATTCGTACTTCGCAAGCCGAAGACCTGGAGGAATCGCTTGGCGGTGCCATACAAGAACGGGCGGCCCAATTCTTCGGAACGCCCGGCAATACGGACCAGATCGCGTTCGATCAATTGTCTCAAGATTTCCCCACATTGTACACCACGAATGGCCTCGATTTCTGCCCGCAAAACCGGCTGTCGGTAGGCCACCACGGCCATCGTTTCCATGGCGGGGATCGACAGACGCACCTCCACGGGGGCTTCGTTCAGACGCCTCAACCAGGGAGCAAACTTCGGCCGCGACATCAACTGAAAGCCGCCGGCGACCTCCTCCGCACGAAACGCACTGCCCTGCAAGTCATAGAATCGGTTCAACGCGCGGATAAGTGTACGGGTTTTTGTTCCGTCCGCCAACCCGGCAAGCTGGGCCAGTTTTCGGCTTCCTTCCGGCCCTCGGGCGAGGAATAGGACGGCTTCCAGCCTCCGGAGGCTGTCGCTTCGGGCAGCCGGGCCGTCGCCCCGCGGCGTGTCCTCGTCCGATGCCCCGAGCGACCGACGGGCCCAAATACCGTGGCCGACCGCGTCGAGCCGGGCTAACGGCTGCCGATAGCGCATCGCCACGCTCTGGAGTGTTTTCCCCCTTCTGGGGCAAAGATGGATCATGGCGCCGAGAGATTCCCACTCGTGAAAGGTGTCAAACCGTTGAGCCTAAGCCCAAACCGGCCTCCCTGACAAGTCCAAAGCCTGCTGACCGGGGACATCAAGGAGTAAATGGCCTGGGAAGGAAAAAGGGGAAAGGAGGAAAATGGGAAAAAGAGGAGGAAGGAAGAAAGGAAATGTTGCCGCCATCAAGGGGAGAAAAGTATCGCGGGCAGAGGCGCCCAGACGCAGAGCTTTTTTATCTGATCTCTGCGTCTGGGCGTCTCTGCGCGATCATTATTGGCTTGATATCCCACTATCTACAGCTTTTTTCCCTTGTTCCTCCTTTCCCTTTTTTCCTCTCCACAACGACGCAGGCTGACGCGTGCCCCGCCGTTTTTGGGCTGCTATTGCCGGGCAGCCCGCCAGGCCTCGACCTGCCGCAACACTTCATCCATCGCTTCCAAAGGGTCGCTGTGAGTGGCTTCGAAGAAGTGGGTGTAGTCGGGATTTCCGCCCACGGCCACCTTGCAGTAGAAACGGTACAGATAATCGCGGCTACCCCACGATTCCAGCAAGTAATAAGTTGCCCCGAGTTTCCGCAGTCTATCTTGAATGGCGGCAAATCGGCCTTCCATCGGTGCAGCAGCCAAAACCCTGGGCGCTCCCGGCAGAGGCCGCAATTGCGGGTCCTTTGCCATCTCGCTTCCTCGAACGGGCTGCGGGAACCTCGTGGCTCGCGGGTCCACTGGCGATTGATAATCGGCCGGAATAACTTGCGACGGCGACGAAGCCGCGTCCGTTGGCGCGCCAGCCATCGGGCTCCAGGTCGGCGATGCCACGCCTGCGGCGGGGACATAGCCCGGCGGCCGGGCCGCCCGATCGATCTCGCGGCCCTTGAGGCCGATACGCACCAGGCGGCGGTCGGCATGCCAAGGACAAGCGGCCACTTCGCTGTGGGCGGCGAACGGCGCTGCGGGCTTGCCCCCGTCGCTCACCGTCCCGTCCGCCGGCGGGTCGTAATCCTCGGCGAAGTAGTTGACCAACTCCCCCAATCACAA
>CAYYOX010000426.1:2043-6265 GCA_964473065.1 uncultured Planctomycetaceae bacterium
ACGGCGGGGACATAGCCCGTCGTCTGGGCCGCCCGATCATGCCATTGCAGTTCGCTGGGCCACTGCCCCTGAAGCAAGGAGTTGAAGATGTCGGGAAGCGACTTGCCGAACACGGCCACCAGCGGAATCACTATCAGGCAGCCCAGCATCACCAGGGCTCGAAACATTACGGCTGCCGACGATTGCGTGCTCAAGAGCGTCTCCTTCTCCTGCCGTTCGGCCGAATTTTGATGTTCGCGCGGACGCATCATAGCCACGCCCTGCAATCCCGGGCAATGGCAATTAAAACCTCTTGGTCGCCCCAAATTACCCATGCTTCCTAGCTAGCACTTGCCAAATCGCCTGCCGGGCAGCACAATGGAGTGCTATGCAGCCGATCTACCTCGATCACAATGCGACGACATCCCTCCACCCGGAAGTGGCACAGGCCATGACCGAGTGTTATGCCCAGGGCCATGTCAACCCGGCCAGCCAGCATCGGCTCGGACAGCAGGCCCGAAAACTGCTGGAAGACGCTCGGCAGCGGACGGCCGAACTTCTGGGTGCAAATCTGACGGGCGAGCGGTCCGACCGGCTGATTTTCACCGGCAACGCGACCGAGGCCAACAACCTGATGCTGCTGGGAACTGCCCAAAAGCAGCCCGATCCGGCCCAACTGGTCATCTCGGCAATCGAACACAGCAGCGTCATCGAACCGGCCGAGCACCTGATGGAACAGGGCTGGACGCTCGACACGCTGGCCGTGACCACCGACGGCGTGGTCCGCGGCGAGTTGTTGCCCGGCCTGCTGGGCAACCGAACCCGACTGGTCAGCATCATCCTGGGGAACCACGATACGGGCGTGCTGCAACCGATCGCCGAGTTGGCCTCGGTCTGCAACGAGGCGGGCGTTCCATTGCATACGGATGCCGTGCAGGTGGTCGGCAAGCTGCCGGTCGATTTTCGGCAATTGGACGTGGCCGCCATGACGATCGGGGCCCACAAGTTCCGCGGACCGCTCGGTATCGGAGCGTTGCTCCTGCGGAACGACGTCAAGCTTTCGCCCATCATGTTCGGTGGACATCAGCAAGACGGGCAGCGGCCGGGGACCGAATGTCTGCCCTTGGTCATCGGCATGCTCAAGGCCCTGGAGATCTGGCGCGAAGAGCAACAGGAGCACGCTGACCACCTGCGAATGTTGCGCGACCGGTTCGAGACCGGCATCCTGGCCGGGTGCCCCAACGCTACGGCCAACGGAGTCGGCGCCCCGCGGCTGCCGAACACCAGCAACCTCGCATTCCCCGGCCTAGACGGTCAAATGATGCTCATGGCCCTGGACATCTCGGGCGTGGCGTGTTCGGTCGGCTCGGCCTGTTCGAGCGGATCGGTCGAGCTTTCCCCCGTTCTGCAAGCCATGGGGCTACCCCAGCACGTGGTCGCCGGTTCCTTGCGTTTCAGCCTCGGCTCGACAACCACCGAGGCCGAGGTCGACGAGGCCGTCCGCCGGATTCTGCACGTGGTGGAAGAGATGGGCGGGAATCAGCCGTTGACCGTGCTGTAGAGACACCAACCCCATCTAGAGGAGGTGCCTGTGCCATATCCGTTGAAACAAAACTGATGGCTTTCACTTGAATTCTGGCCATTTCTCCTGCTGTTAGGCAACTCGCAGGAAATAACATACCGACAGCCGGTGATCCGGAAGGCTTCATTCAAGTCCTTTACCTCCTCGCGGTCGATGTTTCTCCGTCGGAAGCGGCAATAGATCGGCGTGGCGTACTACGTCCGGGCAAAGTGCTCCGCACTATCTCGGTCAGCATCTTTCAGTGCATCCCACACCGTCACCGGCATAGAGGGGAGGGTTGACCGTCAGGCCATAAAAATGGATGCTAGTAGGATTATGAGCATCGACCTTGCCCTCACGCCGACCGGCCACATCACCGTTCTCCAAAGACCCAGCCAAGAAGACGATCTTGCTGAGGGTTCTTTGGACACGTCGCTGGACGGCCAACTCAATCGAGTGGTCAGGGCATTTGCCTCCGCACAGGCGGAAGGACTCTTCGCGCTGGCGACCGAGAAATTGGAGCCGCCGTTTCCAGCGTCATTCGGCTACTGGCGAGGGTTCGCTAGAAGCTACTTGACCGAGCTTTGTCACACCCCGGAAGGCGTGGACGCTCAGATCGACGAGATCCCACCGCCCGACTCGGCGGAACTCGCGGCGATGCTCTTGAGTGCTCCACCGATGCCCGGTGCTGAATATCTCACGAGCAGCGTTCTTCAGGACACTTGGATAGACCTCGATCGGTGGGTGCGCGGCAAAGTCGTATCGTGCAAGCAGGGGCTCTCGGCGTTCTTGAAGCAGCAGGCGCCACTTTGGCATCAAGTTGGACGGGTCTGCTTTCATTTGGCCGAGAACCGTCGCGATCCGGACTATCCCTTCGCGTTCCTGGCGACGTACGCGTCGAGCATCACGGACGGCGCTCGCGTGCAGTATCAACCACTCAGTAAGGCTCTGAAGGAATATGCCGGGACGAAGAACAGGAAAGCTCTGGTCAAACTCCTCTCACCTATCCATCTGGCGTCACAAAGTAGCCCGCTTGTCAAGGAATTGGTCGATTCCGGCGACATCTACCAGCCGCTTGCGTGGCCTGCTCGCCAAGCCTACCGCTTTTTGAAGGAAGTGCCCGTTTTTGAGGAGAGCGGAGTTCTGGTGCGTTTGCCCGACTGGTGGAAGAAGCGTCCTCGTCCGCGCGTCGGCATTTCGATTGGCGAGAAGAGGCAGAAGAAGTTCGATGCCAAAGGGATGCTCGACTTCAAGGTCCGCCTGGCCCTGGGGGATCAAGAACTCACGGAGACTGAGTGGAGTGAACTGATCGCTGCCGAAGAAGGACTTGTGCTGCTGCGAGGCCAGTGGGTCGAGGTGGATCGCGAGAAGTTGACCGAGGCACTTGACCACTGGAAGAAAATCGAAAAACAGGCCTCCGGAGGACTCTCTTTCGTTGAAGGAATGCGGCTGCTGGCTGGGGCGCCCATGGACCTGGCCGAAAGCGACGCGCAGGATGACCAGCAGCACGAGTGGTCTTTTGTCCAAGCAGGCAAATGGCTTGATCAAGTGCTGGCCGAGTTGCGCAGCCCGGAGAGCCTGAAACAAGCCAAACCTGACCGTGATCTGAATGCGACCCTGCGCAAGTATCAAGAGACGGGAGTCAATTGGCTCTGGTTCTTGTCACGCTTGGGGCTCGGCGCCTGCCTGGCCGACGACATGGGACTTGGCAAGACGATCCAAGTCTTGGCGTTGCTGTTGGTGCTGAAGAAGAAACGAACCGACAAGCCGTCGCTATTGGTCTTGCCGGCCTCGCTGTTGGCCAACTGGAAATCGGAGATGCACCGCTTCACTCCGACGCTGCGTGCCAAGTTCATTCATCCGTCCGAGACCCCAAAGGATGAACTTACGCGAATAGCCGACAATCCCTGCAAGGCACTGAAGGACACCGACATCGTTCTGACGACGTATGGAATGCTCCTGCGTCAACGGTGGCTGCAAGACATCGCCTGGCAGCTTGTCATACTCGACGAGGCACAGGCCGTGAAGAATCCGGCATCCCGACAGACGAAGGCCGTCAAGCGGCTTAAAGCCGATGCCCGGATCGCGATGACCGGCACTCCGATCGAGAACCGCCTGTCCGATCTCTGGTCGCTGTTCGATTTTCTCTGCCCGGGCTTGCTCGGCTCGCAGAAGAAGTTCAAGCAGTTCGTCAAGACACTCGACGCCCGTGAACACAACCGCTATGCGCCTCTGCGGCGTCTTGTTCAGCCATACATCCTCCGACGGATGAAGACCGACAAACGCATCATCGCTGACTTGCCGGACAAGACGGAGTTGCGGGCCTTCTGCGGATTGCGCAAGAGGCAAGCCGCCCTGTATGCCAAGCTCGTCAAAGAGTTGGCCGATTCGCTGGAAGGTCTCGATGGCATGAAGCGGCGCGGCTTAGTGTTGGCATACCTGATGCGTTTCAAACAATTGTGCAACCACCCCAGCCAGCTTCTCGGTGACGGGCAGTTCGATGCCAACGAGAGCGGGAAGTTCTCGCGTTTGGAGGAAATCTGCGAGGAAATCGCGTCACGGCAAGAGAAGACGCTTGTGTTTACGCAGTTTCGTGAAATCACCGAACCGCTCGCGAGGTTCTTGTCGGACATTTTCGGGCAAGGCGGCCTCGTGCTGCACCGAGGCACTCCGGTCAAGCTG
>CAYYOX010000427.1:0-6247 GCA_964473065.1 uncultured Planctomycetaceae bacterium
CTGCTCGACCCACCCTACAAAGATTCGCCGAATCACGAAATGCTATTTAGGACCTGGGAATCCGGCAATCGCTTTTCCAGAAATTGGCGATTCGTGAAACCGAACGGTAGAAATCGTCGAAACGCACCGACTTGTTGACAAACGCGTTCGCCCCGGCTTCCAGGCAATCGGCGATCCGGCTGTCCTGCTGTTCGGCACTGAGCATTACCACCGGCGTGGTTTGCAAGCGATCGCTGGAACGAATCTGCCGCAGCACTTCCAACCCGGACATGTCGGGCAAATGCAGGTCCAACAGAACCAGATGCGGATCCGTGCACTGCTCGTCCGCTTCTCCTTGCCCCGCCAAGGTGTTGATCGCTGCCGTTCCGGTCCGTGCGATCGTAATCCGCGAGAACTGCGACTGGTTAAGAACTTTGCAAATCAGCCGGGCATGATCCGGATCGTCTTCCACGACAAGAATCGGGAAGTCGTCGCCGCCGACTTGTTTGTCCGCCTGCCGCTCTTTGGCAAGGTTTTGCACGGGCGCCCCCTCGGAACAGAGTTCTTCACGCCAGACGCGAACATTACCCGGTGCGTCGACGCCCAACTTGACGCGCCGGCGGCGGATGGAAAGGACCTTGACCCGAATGTCATCTCCGATTCGGATCACCGTATCGCAATCGCGTGAGAGAACTAACATCGCTGCCCTCCTAGGTCAAGCATACCGCGTTCGCGAGGAGACCGGCGGATGAAGTGAACGGCCGGCAATCTCGCCTACGCACACAGAACCCAACACCTTGAATCTACCAGATCAGGTAATCATCGACAACCGCCAAGCAGGCCCTTTCCAAATCAAGGGCCTGCCGCCATTGCTACTTACCCGGCTTGCCTATCCTGCCTATAAAGCCGCGATCGTTGGTCGCGCCATGCAATGGCACACCTTATCGATATCTCTATCGCGCTACACCACCTTGGTCACACCCGGGATGGCACAGGGATAGATGCCGTCTTGGCCCGGATTGACCGGCGCCTCGGCGTCCCAGTCGAAACTCTTCGGCATCAGGTCGATCGGGGAGTTCAACGCCTGATCCCAAGTGATGATCTTGCCCGAGTAAGTTGCCATGCGGCCCATGATGGCGGTGAGGCTGCTCTCGGCGGCCCAATCGCATTCGTTGTAAGGCGTGCCGGCCTTCAGGGCGGCGAACAGATCGTCGTGTTCGACCTGATGACCGTCCTCGCCGCGTCGCCGGCGCAGCGGTTCTTGCCCGTCGACCTTTAGCACCGTGTTGCCATGGCCCTGGAAGTCGGCTGTGCCCTTGGTGCCGTGGGCGTGTTCCGCAAAGCTGCTCCAGCAGCCCGGCATGTGGCGACAGTAGCTGAACATCTTCGAGCCGTCCGCGTAAGTGAACTCGACCGAATGATGGTCGTAGATCTCACCGTAGTCTTCGCCGATCCGCACTTGCCGACCGCCCATGCCGTTGGCCTCGACCGGATGGGCTTTGTGGATCCAGTTGCACACATCGATATCGTGCACGTGTTGTTCGACAATATGATCACCGCAGATCCAGTTGAAGTAGTACCAGTTGCGCACCTGATACTGCAACTCGGTTTGGCCTTCCTTACGCGGCCGGACCCAGACCCCGCCGGCATTGAAGTAGGCTCGCGTATACATCACTTTGCCGATCGCGCCGTCGTGAATCATGCCGATCAGTTCGCGATGCTTATCCTCGTGTCGCAGGTGATGTCCCACGGCCACCAGCAGGCCCTTCTTCTTGGCCTCTTCGTTGGCGGCCATGATTCGGCGAATGCCCGGGCCGTCGGTCGCCAGGGGTTTTTCCATGAAGACGTGCTTGCCGGCTTTTACGGCCGCTTCGAACTGCATGGGGCGAAAACCGGGCGGCGTACACAAAAGCACCATGTCGATGTCGCAGGCGACGGCCTTCTCGTGACAATCCAGATCCGAGAACTTCTGATCCTCGGGCACGTCGACCTTATCGCCGCAACGACCTTTCACCCTTTTGTGACACTCATCGACGCGATCCTTAAACGCGTCGGCCATGGCCACCAGCTTGACGTTCGGCATCGACTTATTGCTCAGCGCTTGCACGGCCGCTCCCGTGCCGCGTCCGCCACATCCGATCAGCGCGATCTTGATCTGATCGCTGCCCTGGGCGTGGGCACTACGGGCAAGGCTCAGGTTGCCGGCCACGGCGGCCCCGGCGACGGTCAAGCCCGATCGCTTCAAGAAGTCACGACGCGAGGGCTGTTGGGTGCTTTGCTCAGTTTTCATGCGGGTTCTCCTGGCAGGAATATCGGGGGATTGTGGAAGGTTGAATTCTTCGAGAAGTCATTTTACCAGATCGACGCATCAACGCAAATCCCGCAAGCCCACCCACTAGAGTGGGGGTGTCGCGTAACGCGAACGCATTGCCAATACGTCGCAAGAAGGTAGGCCCCTCGGACTGCCAACACCACCACGGGGATTGTCACCTTGGAGCGATGACGGGCCACTAGCCTGGATTATTCATGCCCCTGGGAATTGCGTGACACACTGTCGTAGCTACGTTCGCCAGAACGTGGCCGTAACTCTCGGATACGCCCCACGTTCTGGCGAACGTAGCTACAAATCCATGAATAATGCGGGCTAACCGCCGCGCTCTGCCTTGCGGTCTTCGGCCGTAAGCGATAGGCGCCGGTCAATAGAGATTCGGGATGGACTCGGTCCAGCCGACTACGGGGACGTCGCGGTTGAGGACGAAGATCTCGACGCGGCGGTTCTTGCGGCGGTCGCTGGGTGAGACGTTCGGGGCGATCGGCTGGTGGGGGCCGAAACCGGCTACGCCCAATCGCTGCTCGGCTAGGCCCGACTTGCGCAGGGCGTCGGCTACGGCCAGGGAGCGGGCCGTGCTGAGGTGGAAATTGGTGGGGAACTTCTCGCGGGCTGGCTTCTTCGCGATCCGGCGATCGTCCGTGTGGCCGACGACCATCACCTTCAGGTCGGCCGCCTCGGGAGAGTTCAGCACGTCGATCAATTCAGAAAGGACCGCTTCGGCGCCCGGCTTCAGTTCGGCATGGCCGCTGTCGAAGAGGATCTCGGTCTGCAGGCGGCCGATGCCGGAGTTGGGATCGAATCGCAGGCCCGGGTGCCGCTCGGACAGGGCGGCCAATTGGCGGCTGACCTTCTCCGGCATGCGGACGTGACCGCTGGCTAAGCCTTTGAACTGCTCGTGCAACTCGGCTCGTTCGTTCTGATAGTTGGCCAGTTGCTTGCGATCCATGCCGACCTCTTCCTCCATCAGGGCCAGATCTTCCTCGGCAAGGATCAGTTGGTCTTCGGTGTCGCGAGCATGCGTTTTGAGGTTCTCGATTTCGCCCAATTGCGTCTGGCACTGTTCGGTCAGGATGCGATTCTGCGATTGAACGGACGCAAGCTGGCTCTGCGGCACGAACATACAGCCCGAGCCTAGCACCAAAAACAGCGCAACAGAAATCGGCGTAAAGAGATTGACGACCTTCATGATTCGACTCCTTTCGAATCGTGGCCAACGGTCGATGGCCAGTTTATCCTTCGAACAGGCCGATGATCATATCCATCAGCGAGCTGTTCACGGTATAAGCGGAATTCCAACTCCACATGTTTCGCAGCAGATCGTACATGAACATGCCGCAGAAAGTGAGCATGAGCGTGCACGACGCCAGGCCGACAATGTTCCAAACGCTATAGGGCATCTCGGGCAACATGGCCGCGGCGGCGCCTTGGGCCACGGGAGCGCCGTCGGCCAATCCACCCGGCGCAGAGCCCAGCGGGGCGGCGTCGGTCGATATACCCAGCCCGAGGTCGTCGGTCGCCGGTTCGGCTCCGAAGTCCTCGTCGAACATGGCCCCCATGCCGCCTCCGGCAACCATGGTGGCCGAGCTGTCATCTTCCTCCTCGGCGTCCAACGCAATGACCTGCGAGCCGCTTTCTGAATCGTCGTCGTCGGCCGCTTCTTCCAAGGGGGTCAGCAGGAAATCGTCGTCGGCCTGCAACTCGGCAGGGGATTGCGCGTCGCCGTCCTCCTTCAACGCAAGGACATCGTCTTCGCCCAGTTCCAGCGATTCGACCGCACTGCCGCCCAAGTCGAGCGGTTCTTCGAGCGACAATCCGCTGTCGGCCGGGTCCACCAGCGAGATTCCGCTGTCTCCGCCGATCGTGATGTCGCTACCCTGACCGCTGCCGCCGAGGACCAGATCGTCATCTTCCAGATCGTCGCCGCCGAGGTCGATCGTGGAACCGCCTTGCGGTGACTCCCGCGAGGTATCAATCGGGCTGACTTCCAAAGTCAAGTCATCTTCGAGGCCCAAGTCAAGTTCCTCGAACTGTGTGACCTTCGACTCTACTTCATTGTCTTGCGAAGACGAGGCGAGTTGGGAATCTCCGCCCAATTGGATGTCGCTATCGCCCATCGACGATTGATCGCCCTCAAGGCCGATCACGGTGCCCGAAGCGCCCGGATCGGACTCGCCGAGTTCGATCTCGCTGAACAGGATGTCGCTCCCGTCGCTGACTTCTTCCGCGTCGCCCTGCTTGCCGATTCCCTCTTGGGCCAGTTGCTCGATCTCTTCTTCCTTGAATTTCCAGTCGGCTCCGTCACGATAGCCGTGCAGACGACGTTCCTCTTGTAGTTGCTTCACGTCATCCTCGGAGACCCCGAGGAACTCGGCGGCTTTCGCGGTGTTAAGATACTTTTGGGCCATGAAGACCTCCCGGGCCGATTGTGCGGACGCGTTTGTTGGCCGACGGTTGCGGGTGGCGTCGGCCGGACGTCCGCTGCGTATTACCTCTGTTCCAGTAAGGAGCGGATCTCTTGTGGCAAGGGATGCTCCGTGTTGTGACCGGTCATCTGCAGATCCCAGTGGATTTGCCGAACGCTTCGCAGTGCGATCTTGCCGGTCGCTGTCTCGACATGATACACACCCATGACCCGTTGTTTCGGATCAACCACCACGAACAACTGTCCGTTCGGCGAAGTCGGGCCGGGTAGGGCAAACAATGCACCGCTACTTGGCTCAACACCGCTACGGATCGGCGGCTGCGGCGCCACACGCTGAGCGTGGACAACGCCCAACTCGGGCGCACCGGTAACCGCGATCATCAGTCCTGCACCGATCAGGACCCCTAAAACCATTTTTTTCATGGTCGCCCCTCAAGATATTGGGTTTAGAGAAGCTGGGGTCCCTATCTTTATTGTAAAAGCCCCAGGTTTCATTGCAAGGGAATTGCCCCATGGGTTGATATATGCAGCCACTTTCCGAGGCGTCGCGGGCGAGTGTCCCGGCTCGCGGCGCGCCAGATGGGGGATGCTACAGACGATGAATTGCGATAAACACTTAACTAACAAGGACTTACGCCGAATGGCCGTTTTGCCCCAATCCTGAATTCCACGGCCAAGCGACGATGGGTTTCCCACGCAACGCCCGACGTGATTCTCAATTGATGTGCCTGAAGAGGAGTAGAATAGTGGAGCGGGGCGAGTTTAGTGACCTGATCGCCCGCACGCAAGCCCAGCTTTGTCAGACCGCGGTGCAAAACACGTCCCACAGCGGTATGCAATCACCCCCTTTCTCTGCCTGCTAGGGGAGACTAGAATGGGATATCGGACCTGTTTCAACCCTGCCACTCCCCCGATGCCTTGGCGAAATGCGAGCGGACGCATGATTCTCCCGTCCACGGACTCGACCATCGGCCTGCTGCTCAGCGGCGGGCTGGATAGCAGTATTCTGCTGGGGCACTTGCTGCAAACCGGTCATCGGGTGCAGCCGTTCTACGTTCGTTGCGGGCTGGCGTGGGAACGGGAAGAGGTTCGAGCGGTCGAGCAGTTGCTCAGAGCATTGCGATCCGAGCGGCTGGCCGAACTGGTTGTGCTGGACTTGCCGTTGGCCGACGTGTATGGCGATCATTGGAGCCTTTCGGGGTTCAGCGTACCCGACGCGGCCAGCCCCGACGAAGCCGTCTACTTACCCGGCCGCAACGCTTTGCTGCTGATCAAGCCGGTTTTATGGTGCCATTTGCACGGAATCGATCGTTTGGCGTTAGGCCTATTGCGATCGAATCCGTTCGGTGACGCAACGCCCGATTTCTTTGCCGAGTTTCAAGCGGCCCTAACATGTGCCACCGGCGGACAAGTGGCCCTGGTCCGACCGTTCGAGAAAATGACGAAACGGGAAGTGATGCAACTGGGGCTCGGGCAGCCGCTGGAACTGACCTTCTCGTGCATTGCACCAAGCG
>CAYYOX010000428.1:0-6224 GCA_964473065.1 uncultured Planctomycetaceae bacterium
CCTGTCGCTTGGTCCCGTAGACCAACGCGCGCCGGAAGGTTCGCCGCGAAGGGAAAGGTCGGCTCATGTTGGGAATCAGGCAGTGGACCAGCGGGGCCATGTACGGTTGCACGACCAGATCCGGATCTTCCCGGACCGCGGCGAGGATCCAAGGATTGACCCGATCCAGTACGTCGATCTCGCGTCGTTGCAGGGCTGTGAGCGCTTGGGCGCCTTTGGCGAAGTAACGTTCGATGAGGATCTCCGGTTGAGTCGGTTTCCCGGCAAAGTACTGCGGATTGCGCATATAGCGGTCGGTCGTCTCGTCGCTCGTATCGAGCAAATAGGGACCACGCAACGTCACTAGCTCGCGACCGGCAGAGGAGGCGTAGTCGATCAGTTTGGTTTGCAACAGCGCGTCGGGGCGAACGTGCGATTGCCTCATCGAGACCTCGACGCGATAGACGTCATGGACCTCCACGGAACCGAACAACTCGGCCCAATCGGCCCGGTAGGCCGGATCATTCGGGTCGGCCAAGGCCAGCAACCGCCGCGCCACGTCGGACCCCGACAGCGTACCCTGACCGGTCGGCCAGCGGACATCGGGCTTCAGTTGGAAACTCATACGACGATCGAGTTCTTCGACCGTCATCGTGCCGACGGGGCACGTATATTGTCCTCCCTCGGAATCGGGACGCACAAACTCGCTCAGCGTTCGATACAACAGGCGGCTACTGCGCAGGGCCGCGAAATCGGCTAGCCGGCCGGGCTGCGGGTCGACCGCTCGCACACTTACGCCGACGAGGATTCTCGGGTGCTCTTCGTGCATCGATTGGGCGAACTGCTTTGCACCGGGCAACTCTGGCCAGACGTGAGCCAGTCGGCGAGTGAGGCGATCGGCCTGATCGAGATCACCCGCTTGGGCCGCCGTTTGGGCCTCGCCCAGCAAGGTCTCGGCCGTCGCTTGCAGTTTCTGTCGTGAAGCGACCACGACCGCGTGTTCCGGGAAGCAGTCTTCCAGGTTTCCGAGCAAAGCCCGGGCCGAACGGTAATCTTCCTTGGCGAGATACTGCTTGGCCAATTCATCGGTGGTCACCCCCATCGCCTTGGCCAGACCGGGTCGCTGGGGATTGCTGGCATACAACTCGCGAAGCATGGCCAGCGCCCCGTCGTATTGTTTCCGACGATGCGACGCCTTGGCCTCTTCGTAGAGGTAATTGTCCATCGACTCGGCCAGATCCGGCAAGTCGGGGTCAACGCTCATCAGGTATCGGAAGTAGTCGAATGCTTCGTCGAGCCGGCGCGATGCGACCAGTTCGTTGGCCTCGGCGAGCACCAATTGCTCGAACAGTTCGATCTTGGCAATCGAAAACCACTGGAGTTCGTAGTCCGTTTCCGGTTCGTCGAATAAGTGAATTATAAGCTTCTCTCTAGGCCGCCAGTCCGAAGGCACTCGACGGTTAGGGAAATCGAGCATCTCGACCTTTAGCACCTGATTGCCGCTGGCCGCGGTCAAGGTGATCAGGTCGTACGGGTACTGTCGAAATAGTGGTTCTTCTTCCGCAGCCGATGCGCCGCCCAAGCAGACCGCGACACAGATCGCTGCGCAGATCAGCGTGCGAGCATCGAGGCGCTCGAAATGATTGGCCAGTTTCATCGTCATAAGAGGGCTACTCTGCCTGGGGCGGCTCCACCAAATACAAGTTCCCATCGTGACCGCCCAACAGCAATTTGGATCCCAGCCGGATGGGCCCGGTTCCTAACGGTCGGCCAAGTTCAGTCTTACCCAGTACTTGGCCGGTCGCCGCGTCGATTCCCCAGAGCGTGCCGTCGGTAAACGCCAACACATACTGCTCGCCAACTTTCGCCGGACCGCCGGCCGGTGTGCCTGTGGGGAACTCGCTTTGCCACAGCAGCTTTCCGCTTCCGTCGAGACACAACAGCCGGGCATGTTTACCGTCGTCGGCCACAAGCATGACGTGATCGGCCACGCGAGCCGGTCCCCAAACGCACCGTCCGGATAGTGTCTGCCGGTCCGCTTCGAGTTCCGTCAACCGGGGCAACTGAAAGACTCGCAACATGTCATCCGAATCGACCACGAAGACCACCTCGCCGACCGCACCGACCGGTGAAACGATCGCCTTGGAAAGCTCGCCTCTGCCAACCAGGGCCAATTGGGGCGTCGGCTGGCCTTTGATGCTCAAGTGGAAGATGCTCCCGCTTTGCCTGTCGGCCAAAACGACCCGGTCCTGGGCAACCGCGATCGGCGGCGTCCACGTGAACTTCGTGCGGCCGTCCAGCGCCGGCTGAAACGTCTCGGCCAACTTGCCGCCGGTCAGCGATACCAGAAGGAGGCTTGGGCAAGGGTTGGGGGGAACGAGGATCCCGCCGCCGAGTGCGATCGGCCGACCACCCAAGGGGTCGGGCAACGCCAGGCGGTTGAAACGCGGTTGCGGCCGTTTCAGGTTGATCGCGAAGACATGTTTCGAGCCGGCCCCGCCACTAACCGCCAGCACTCCGGTGCTCACCAGAATAGCGTCGCGGATGGGGCCTTCGAGCTCCAGCGAATCGAGGCCGGCGATCCCTTGGTCGATCATGCTGTCGCCTTGGAGTTCCGCGGCGCCTAGCCGAAAGACGGTTCCGGTGGTCGTGACGGCCAGAAGGCTCTTGTCTGTCCGATCGACCAGCGGCTGGGCGGCCAGAGGCGTCGCCAACTGGGTTTCCCAATAGTGTTGTGGCTCGTCCATCGATACGGCGGAAACCAACACACCCGGCAACCTGATCTTACGGCGCACGTGAACGATCGCCTGGCCCACAATCACGGGAGGCTGTTGAAACGCGCTGCCCTCGTCGGCAATCCATCTCGGCACAAGCTGGCCTCGGGAAGCCTGGATGTCATAGCGTGTAAACTGCTGATCGGCGATCCAAAGTCGCCCGCCCTGGACCAGTGGGAACCGGATCCGTTTCTGCTGGCCCTCCAATCGCGTTTCGGCGATCTTTTTCAACGGCGTGTCTTCTTCGCCCATGGTTACCTCGAACGCTGAAACGCTGCCGATGTCCGTGGCGACTAGCACCCGTCTGCCGGTCACCAGCAGGGGCGTGTCGACGTGACCTTTCAGGCGGATTTGCTGGACCGCACTGAGCGTCGGGCCGTCATCGGTCTCTTCGATCGCAAGCACATGGAGCAGCGAGTCTTTCACGCGGTCGTTGACGACCACCATCAGATAGCGGCTAAGCAAGACCGGCGGGATCGTGAGGCTGCCGACCTCGTGTCCCAAGTGAAACACCTGCTTGCACTGACCTCTCTCAAGGTCCAGCATGAACAGGTTGGAATGGTCGGCCGCTTGGAACATCAAGGATCGTTTCTCGTCGATTTCGGGTGCCACCGGCAGGGCCTGCGGCAATTGAACGTAGCCCGTCGATCGACCGGACTGGGCGTCAATGGTTACCAGTCGCCCGCTTTCGGTAGCCACCAGGATCTTATCGCCGAGCACGACCGGGTGGGCGTCGAAGGGTTCGCCGATCGGATGCCGCCAGCGAGGCTGCCCGGTGGTCGCTTCGACACGAACCACCTCGTGCCGCGAGGGATCGACCAACAAAGCGTCGCTACCGGGGCCGGCCGAGATGGCTGTGGGTGGAAAACTCAGGCTGCGGCCGTTGTGTCCGAACCCGACGAATCGCTGCCATAGCACTTTCCCCGTCGCCGCATCCAAGCCGTAGACGGACCCGTCGGCTTCGGCAAACACGACGTACCCTTGGGCACCCGGCGCTTCGGCCTTGGCTGCGCGGTGAGTCAGGACCATCGTGGCCAGGACCTTCGAGTCGGGTTCGGCGGCCACGGGGTCCTGGGCCTGCGCCACGGCCTTGACCGCATCGCGTTGGGCCAGCGAAATCTCATGCAGCGCCTCGCCCAGCTGCGGATCGTCGAGCAGTCGCGGATACTGTTTCAACAGCCCTTTGCGAAAACCGTAGGCCTCGGGCGTATTGCCGTCGGCCGTCGCCTTCTTCATCGCGGCAATCGCCTCGCTCAGCGCCTGGCTTCGGCCGATCTCGCGGACCGAAAGCGCCAACGACGCCTGAATCTCGGCGATCTTATCGGCACGCCGAAGTGACTTCGGTACGTATTTTTCCATCATGTCGATGGCTTCGTTCGTCTGGTCGACGAGCGATTCGTCGGGATTCTCTTGGGCCTGGGCAGCCAATCCTTCGGCAATGCTCAAGAGCATCACGGCCAAATCACCATGCGATTGGTTGAACTCCTTTTCGGGAGCGATTTCGTCTAACACCTGCTTGGCCGTCTTGAGCGAGTTTTGCCAGTCCCGGGTGCCACGAGCGGTGGCTTGGCGAAGTTGGGACAGACCGCGTCGGACACGCGCGATGCTCGCACTGACGTGACCGGGGGCCTTCTCCAGATAGTTGTTGTATCGATGGATGGCCTGCGTATACGAACCGGCCCGATACTGCTCCTCGGCCAATTGAAACAGGTCGTCACCGCTTTCTCGTATTGACGCCCACACCAGCACCAGCAGCAGGATCACGAGGATCAACAAGCCCCCGCCGCCGAGCAGCATCAATACCGAATCCCATTGGTTGGCCTTGCGCCCGATTCGCCTGCGCACGAAGAGCCCTCGTAGGCCCTTGCGGCCAGACTTGTCAGATAGGGAGGTTCCTCCGGCTGCATCGAATTGGGAACCCTCGGCCAGTCCTCCCAGCGGTTGCAATTCGGCCGTATCCGCAGCAGCCGAGTCGAAGGAGGACATCTCTTCTTCCAGCAACGAGTCATAAGGCGCTGGAGTTGCCGGTTGTTGGGTGGCCGGTTGGGTAGGCTTTTGTTCGGATTTGGGCTTCGGCTTCGCGGGTGGTCTCTTTTTTGCCGGAGTTCGCTTGGAAGTTGGCTCATCATCCAGCGGAACCAGTTCCAAATTGTCGAGGTTTTCCGACGGTGAAGCTGCCGCAGGGCGCGGTTTGATCTGTTCCTTGGGCACCGGCTCGGAGAGTGAGATGTCCTCTTCGGCGCGTGACGCCAAGAGGCGCTTGGCGATGGCCGCGGTCAGGTGTCCCGCATCGACCAATCGTTTGGCCAGACTTGCGGCGGGCATCGGCTCCTTGGCCTGCCCAACCTGTTTTCGCAACCCGGCGATGACTTCGGCGGAAAGCAGGTCTCGCTTGTCGAGCAGATCGATGAATTGCTCGGCCCCGAGCACTTTGGGTTGCCGGATCATCGTCTTGGCGGCCTCGAAACTCTGTTTCAGCCCGCGGTCGTAGGCGGCCTTTCGGTTGTCGTTTATCAGGCAAGCGTTTGCCAGAGAAATCTCGTTGAGCATCTGCCCGGCCAAGGAGGCGTGTTCGCCCTGTTGGTGCGTATGGAGCATCCCCTTGCGCTCTTCGGCGGCGGCCTCGATCGCTGCCGGCTCGTCCTCGAAGAGCCTCAGGCCCAAGAGCTGGTAGTGGTTCGGCGGCTGATGTGCGGGCGAAATCCCCAGCCAGTTGTAATAAGGGTCGAACGTTTCAGGCATCATATTTCCCGGCAGTCGGGTTCCCGTTTCCAATGCACTCTTCTGTTTTCGCCGTTAGAAGTCGGCTTCATCGGCCATCGCCAGGCGAACGTTTTCCATTCCCACCGCGTTTCCCGCATCCAATACCATCACCACCGTCTCGTGTCGACAGTCCCCATCGGCCAACACCAACAGGGTCGACGGCCCGATCGCACTGTCGGACAAACCTTCTCGGGCCTCGCGCAGTTTTTCCAGCACCTCCTGTTCGCTGGGTGCTTCGCTGTCGTTGATCCAGATCGTGTTGTCCCGATCGATGCGAGCAATGATGAAATCATCGTCTTCTTCAATCTCCTGGACGGTGCGAGCCTGGGCACTCTGCTCCTGGTCGGGCGGGGGGACCTCGATCGACTTCTGCAAGCTGAACGCCGCGGTCACCATGAAAAAAATCAACAACAAAAACGTCACGTCGACCATGGGCGTCATGTCCAACTCGTCTTCGTCCGTTGGACCGGTCGTGCGAAACGTCACCGGAGCCGTTTCTTCGGAAGGATCGTAATCGACATGGGATTCAGATGTGTTCATTGTGCCACTTCCAAAGCTTGAACGAGAATAGTTACTCGATTTCCAGCACCGCCAGATGCAATTTGATACCTTCCACACGCCCGGCCGCGGCAGTGATTCGTAAGACGTCGCCCTCACGCACGCCCCGCTCGGCCTTGACCAACACATTCGATTTGCCTTCGTGAAAAG
>CAYYOX010000429.1:0-3702 GCA_964473065.1 uncultured Planctomycetaceae bacterium
CTGTACGAATCGAGCCGGGCGCGGAAATACGGTTCGTCGGATTCGCCGACGCGCAGATCGTGCCAACACTTGCTGACCGGATCGGGTCGCCGGCCCCAACCTGCGGACTAACTGGGCCATCGACTCGGGACGCTGCGTGGGATCCGGCTTCAGGCAGGCCGAAATGGCCGAGGCCAGTGAAGCATCGACCTCGGGCGCCATCCGCCGAACGTCGACCACCTTGGCCGCTTGGGCCGCGCGAAGCTTGGCCAGACTATCGCCCCCGGCCAGCGGCGGGCGGCCGCATAGCAAGTGCCACCAGACGCACCCACACGCGTAGATATCGCTGGCTACCGTCGGCGGCGTGCCCTGGGTGATCCGCTCGACAGCCAGTGTGTCGTAAGCCTCGGGTCGCAGGTCGGCGTGGGCATAGCCTTCCTCGGGCCGAACGATTCCTCGCAGCCCGGGCTGCAACAGGACCACACCGCCGGCCTCACTCAGCATGAGCCCGGCTGCGCTGATGTCTCCATGACACAGACCGATCTTTTCCAATTCCGCCAGCCCGGCAGCCATGGCTCGTGCGATGCGCGGCACAACGTGCGTGGGGAATCGGCCGCCTTGAACCATCTGCTCGGCCGCTGAGATGCCATCCACCCAAGCCGACGCCGCCCAAATCCGATCGTCCTGGGATCCCCACTCGCGGATCGGGCTGAGATTGTCCGAGTGCAACTTGGCGGATTGTGCCGTAAGCGATTCGAACTCCCGGCAGATTCTCTCGGTCTGATCGGCGGCTGCGTCCAGCACGGTCAGCCGGACTAGCTCACCGGTTTCGGCATGTCGTGCCAGGTAGCAATTCGCATAATCGGGCCAAGGGGTCGAGTTGCAAAGCAGATACGGCCCGACTCGCAAGCCTTCCCCTTCGCCGGCGTTAATCGCCTTGGCCTGAAACGGCGTCAGCAGGCGAGCTTGGCAGAGGGCATCGACCCAGACCGACTCGAAGTGCGGCAGATCCCGGGCAAGTCGGCGCACGCGCGGCGCCATCTGGCCGACCTGTGAGGCCGTGGCCAACTCGATGCGTTGAAGTAGATCAACCAGCTTCTGTGGCGGCTGTTCGCGCATGGGTCCTTTCTTGCACTTTTCCGCTTATATTCTCGCCGAGAAGACGCTCCGCCGCAATAGCGAAAAATAGGGCTGTTGGGAATATGTAGGGTGGGTCGAGCAGCGAAGACCCACGCGTCAAAATGACGAAGCACGAATGACGAAAGGGGGGAGCCGTATCTTAGTCATTCGTCATTCGGATTTCGTCATTTGGATTTCCCCGCGTGGGTCTTCGTGCCTCGACCCACCCTACAAGAACTCTCCGAATCACGAAATGCGATTTAGACGTCGGCTGTTTGGCGAAGATAGGTTGCCGCCAGCGAGAGGAGCTGCTCGCGGTGGACCGGTTTGCTGAGGTAGTCGTCGCACCCGGCATCGAGGCACTTCTGGCGATCCTCGGCCATGGCATGGGCCGTTAGGGCGACGATCGGCCCGGTATGGCCCCGGTCGCGAAGTTCCCGCGTGGCCGCATAGCCGTCGAGAACCGGCATCTGCATGTCCATCAGCACGAGGTCGAACGGGCTGCCGGAGGCTTCCGCCTCGAAGACGCGATCGCAGGCAATCCGACCGTTTTCGGCCAAATCAACCTCCGCACCCGCTTTGCGCAAGAGGAGAGCAATCAGTCTTTGATTGTCGAGCCCGTCCTCGGCCAGCAGAATCCGTCCGCTAAGTTGACGTTTCGGATCGTAGGCGTCGCGAGTCGGTGTGGCGTACGTATCGCAACCCGTGTCCGCCGCTGTCGAGGGGACGGATCCCGGTTGAGCCGGCTTCCCGATCGGCATGATCACGCGGAACGTCGTGCCATGGCCGAGTTTACTTTCCAGTTCGATCGTACCGTCCATCTCTTCGATCAAGCGTTTCGAGATCGCCAATCCTAATCCGGTACCGCCGAATTTCCGAGTGATGGTCTGGTCGGCTTGAGCAAAGGGGTTAAAAATCCTCTGCTGATGATCAGCCTCGATGCCGATGCCGGTGTCCGTTACTTCGATTTGGAGCATCGGCTGCTCGTCTCCCTGCAACAATCGGGGGCCCTCCAACAATCGGGGGCCCTCCAACAATCGGGGGCCCTCCAACAATCGGGGGCACTGCAGCAATCGGGCTGTTACTCGGACCTCGCCCTCTCTTGTAAACTTGATTGCGTTGCCGATCAGGTTAATCAGCACCTGTTTCAGACGCATGGGATCGGTTTCGATCGACTCCGGCACGGAATCATTGAGAATAACCCTAAAGGTCAAACCTTTAGAAGTCGCTCGGGAATCCATCAGCTCTCTCAACTCGCCAAGCATTTTAGCCGGCGAGCATGGCACCGATTCGAACATCAGTTTTCCGGCCTCGACCTTCGACAAGTCCAGCACGTCGTTGATCAATTGCAACAGGTATTTTCCGTTGCGGTGGATGGTCTCGATAGCGTCTTGCCGCTCGGACGGCGAGAGTTCGGAGCTGAGCAACTCGTCGGAGAATCCCAGGATGGCCGTCATCGGCGTGCGAAGTTCGTGGCTCATATTCGCCAGGAACCCACTCTTCGCCCGCGTGGCCGCCTCGGCCGCATGGTTGGCTTCCTCCAGGGCTTCGTTAGTTTGCGCCAAAGCGCGGGCCTGCCCTTGAGCAACCCGCTCCGCCCGAAGCCGTTCGCTGTAGGCCTCACGCATCGGGCGAACAACAAAACGATGCACCAGCGGCGTGCTCAGCAGGGCCAATAGGATAGGATCGAGAACAATCTCCCAAGCAGCACCCACGGAAAATATGTTCAAGACCACCATCACAATGGCCTCGGAGATGAAAATCAAGACCGTAATCTGCAAGAACGAACGCAGACTTCTCTTGCTGGCCTGTTGGTCGGCGGTGCAACTAGACTCGCGGATTGATTCTGACATGCTACTGATAACTCTCCAAGAAAAGGGCAGCCATGCGGTCCTGCACAGCTATCCCCCTAGTCCCACGCGGATTCCTTCTCGATTGCCATCCGTCAGGACAGCTACGCAATCGTAGCACGTGGGAAACCACGTCGCGGGCTTCTTGCACCCCTTAAATGCGGGTCGTTTCTTTGCGGACCCGCAAACCCGCTAGAACCCGCACAATGGGATCGCCAACCAACCCACGCACCGCTCGAAACGCGGCTATCCGGCCCGGCCGTCGGACCAGAGCTTGCCCAAGGCGTCGCTGGAAGGGTCGTCTTTCGTGGCAAGTTTCACACTTGAAGCGTCGGCCTCGACTTCATAAAGCCAATCGAACGCCGCACGTAGCGCCACGTCGTTTAGCGGCGCGTCGCCGAGCGGCTGGGCCCAATTTCCAGAAATGGGCCCAGCGTTCTTTGCTTCGGACTGAACCGCCCCCTTGGCCGCCAAGTCAATCAACTCCAATTCCGTACCCGACCACGTCTGGTTGTTCCGCGCGATCAGCGTATCGATCGCGTCGACCCGCCGGTCGCGGTTGAAGTCGTAGACGTTGTCGATCGCGGCCGGGTCGAAGAACGGTTGGGGGTTCTGTCGGGTCAGGAGCACGTCGACGGCGTCTACCGCCGCACAAGTAGTGCAGTTGCCCGTCTCGCCGACGGCGTTGCCGAAGTAGAACACGTCGGCGGTCGGCAGGCCCGTGTTCCCCGCACCCAGAACGATCACCTCGAGC